>JALGTI010000003.1 GCA_029821455.1 Candidatus Zipacnadia bacterium
ACAGGCCTGTGCATCTCGCCGGCGAATTTGGCGCCGCCCAGAGCCACCAGTAGCATCAACATTGCTGTCGCAGCACGCCTGACAGCCAGGCTTTCCGCCGTGCAGCGCATCACTACAATCAGGACTATCGCCGCAAGCACCACCGCCACAAGTTGCGCCACTGTCCTCGTGTGAGACATTGCCTCATGATCAACGAACCCCAAATGATTGCCGGCTGCCAAGATTAGCACCGAGGGAGCGGCAGCCAGCAACATTGCTGCGATTGCCACGTCTCTCAGCGACCGCTCGCGCCACTGACCTGTCAGCCGCTCCCACCCGAAGCCGGCCAGCCACGCGACCGCCAGGCTCACGAATGCCATGAGTCTCCAAGGGAACTGCATGAATTCGAGCGGTCGAAGCACCAGCCACACAGGTGCCGATAAGCGGCTCATCAGGAGTATGCAACCGCCCAGGAGAGCCAGCATAAGGCCGAGTACACGCCGCAAATGAGGCGGTATCCTGCGCCACCAGATGGCCGCGGCCAGGATGCCAGCAATTCCCAGAAGCGCCTGTACCTGCCCCAAAACAGTTGGGTACATATGCTCCACGTACGGCTCGCCTGTCACCGCTAGCCAATGGGCTGGCCCAACCCAGTGTTGTTGATAGCTAAAATGCCCCCCAAGGAGATTGCCCGGCTTGACCCACTGCATCTCGTACAATGCCGGCATCCAAAAGAAAGCCGCCAGGCCAACGCCAAGTCCGATGGCTAGGCATACGCGAAGTAAGCGCCCCGTGCCATAACCGAACACCACTGCACAGAGCAATGCAACGCCCACCAATAGCATCCCAATGATGTTATGGCTCAGGACAGCCGCGGCAATCAACACCCCCACGGCTGCTAGGTTTGCAGGTCTGCCGTTGCGACAGGCCGCCTGTACTTGCCACAGAAGCCACGGTGCAACAGCGATGGCCAGCGCCTCGGCAGGGTTGCCCCGCACATAGAGGTCGCGAGGTAGGTACGCCGCCGCAATGTAGCAGGCCCCCGCGACTGTCGCGCCACTCTCAGACAGCGAACTTCTTGCCAACAGCCACATCCCAACCCCTGCCAGGAACAAGATGACAAAGGCAGTCAACTCGATGCTCTCTGCATACCCCATGCGTGTAGCTAAATAGACAACCTCAGCGAGATAATATGCGCCGGGGGCGTAGAAGTTGGGGAATGGATAGCCGTAGCCGCCGGCCATCTGCGGATACCAACGTGGGAAGATGATGCCCTTGTGTAACTCCTCATCCAGCGCCATCAACCGGTAGGGGCAGGTCAACACCTCGTCATAACCCTGGAAGTAGCCGGGACCGAAAATCGGATGGCTCACCGCAAGGGCAACCACGAATAAGCCGACCACTGAGGCGAGACCTGTGGCGGTGAGTGTTCGCCGGCTCTCAGTTGCCCATGACGGCATTCGACTTGTCACCGCCCTAGAGGGCCAAAGCAGATGAGTTTGATATCCGACAGGGGCGTTATGGCGTGTTCTACGCCGGGAATGGTGACAATGAGGTCGCCCGGCCCCACCGGCACATCCTCCTCACCCAGATGCACAATCGCATCCCCCTCCAGGAACAGCCAGTGCTCGGTGAAGTCCGCGTGGGCGTGCATCTTGCCCTTTGGGCCCGGCCCCTCAAACACGTACTCGGAGATGTGATGCATTAGGCTGTGGTCTGGCAGTTGGTAGTGCCAGGCATGATAGTTGACTTCCCGCTGCAGGTGCTGCTCATGTTTGTGAAAGACTTGTTCGGCGGTCATTGCTGCCCTCCGCTTATGAAATCATTTGTGCTGATGCCTTCGTCACGCGGGGCCAGGTTACCTCCGCGCAGCTTACCCCAAGCCACTTGACATTCACCGCCGCTAGAGGCAAACTAGCCGCAGCTCGATCATTGCTGCACACGCATTTGTGAGGGGCGTGATGAGTATGGAGAAGGGGCAAGCCCAGGGACGCATTGAGGGACTTCGCGAGCAGATCAACTACCACAACTACCGCTACTACGTGCTGGATGCCCCGGTCATCTCTGACCAGGAGTATGATGAGCTGTTTGCGGAGCTGCAGCGCCTCGAAGAGCAATACCCCGAACTCCTGAGCCCGGACTCGCCCACTCAGCGCGTCGGTGCACCACCGCGCGAGGAACTCGGTACAGTCGAACATAGCCTGCCGATGCTCAGCCTCCACAGTATCAATGAGGAGGCAGAACTGAGCAATTTCCACGAGACCGTACGGCGCGAGACCGGCGACCAGGCGACGTATGTTGGCGAGCCGAAGTATGATGGAGTGGCCATCGAACTGGTCTATCGCGATGGCGTACTGGAGATTGCTTCCACCCGTGGTGATGGGGTTGTGGGTGAGGATGTCACGGATAATGTACGCACCATCAAGGCCGTACCCTTGCGACTGATCCGCGCCGAGGGTGCGCCACCGCTCCCGTCTCTCCTGGAGGTGCGCGGGGAGGTTTACCTGCCGATTGCCGCATTCAGTGAACTGAATCGCAGGCGCGAGGAAGCTGGCGAGACATTGTTCGCCAACCCACGGAATGCCGCTGCCGGCTCCCTGCGGCAACTGGACGCCAACATTACTGCGCAGCGCCCGCTTGACATCTTCTGCTACGGGGTTGGGTGGGTCGAAGGGCACACATTCGCCAGTGAATGGGAGATTCTCCAGAGCCTTCCCCAGTGGGGTCTGAGAGTGGACCAGCGCTGCCAGATCTGCGAGGACATCGAAGCTTGCATCGCGTATCACCGCCAGATGGCTGATGCACGCGACGAATTGCCATACGAGATTGATGGGGTCGTCTTCAAGGTCAACGATCTAGCTATGCAAGCAGTACTGGGCGAGCGCTCCCGCAGCCCGCGCTGGGCAGTGGCGTACAAGTTCGCTGCCCGCCAGGCGATCACCAGGATAAATGAGATATTCATTAGCGTGGGGCGCACCGGCGCACTAACCCCCGTTGCATCTCTCGAGCCGGTGCAGATTAGCGGCGTGACCGTCAGCCGCGCCAGCCTCCATAATCGGCGCGAAATTGAGCGCAAGGATATCCGTGAGGGCGATACCGTGGTAGTACAGCGTGCCGGTGACGTGATACCCCAGGTCGTACGGGTCGAGATTGAAAAACGTGATGGTACTCAAAAGCCGTTCACGATGCCAGGCCATTGCCCCGTCTGCGGCACCGAGGTCTTACAGCAGGAGGGTGACCCTATCGTTCGCTGCCCCAATATTGATTGCCCGGCCCAAATACAGGGGCGCCTAGAACACTTCGTCTCGCGTAACGCTATGGACATTGATGGGATGGGCGAGAAAATTGTCGCCCAACTCCTGGAAGAAGGCCTCGTCCGCCACTTGCCGGACATCTATGAACTGGAGAAGGAAGACCTTGTGGCCCTGGAGCGGATGGCCGAAAAGTCTGCTCAGAACCTGCTCGATGCCATCGAGTCCAGCAAGCAGACAACGCTGGCGCGCTTCATCTACTCTCTGGGCATATTGCAGGTTGGTGCGCATGTAGCCGAGGTACTGGCCACCCATTTCGGTAGGCTGCAGGACTTGATGGCTGCTTCTGAGGAGACGCTGCAATCCATCCACGAAATCGGCCCCGAAATCGCCCACAGCGTCCATACCTTTTTCGCCGCAAAAAGCAACCGGCGCATTGTGGAAGAACTGTTGGCCCACGGTATCAGCTTTGAGGAATTACAGCCCACCACCGGTAGCCTGGAGGGTCTCAGCTTCGTGCTTACCGGAGCTATGGAGCGCTTTCCACGCCAGGAAGCGACGGCAGAGATTCAAAAACGCGGCGGACGCGTTACCTCATCGGTCAGCAAGACCACGGATTATGTGGTCGCAGGTGCAGACCCGGGCTCAAAGCTAACTAGGGCCCAGGAATTGGGAATTACTGTCCTGAGCGAGGACGAATTCCGCAAACTGTTGGGTTACTCGTAACTGGTGCGGAAAGAACACACCCGCCAGCTTAGACAACTGGCGGGCGAATTCGCTTTACGAGCCGGGTCGGCGGACTTTGACTACTCTTTGGCAGCGACGAACCGATAGCCGAAGGCCCTGACTGTCTGGATGCGCTGAGGATTCTTGGGGTCTTTCTCGATCTTCGCCCGTAGATTGGCGACATGTACCTCGACCAAATGGGTATCGTATTGATCATAGTCCCAGGCAGCGGCGAGCAACTCGTCGTGGCTCATCACCCGCCCTGTGTTCTGCATTAGCACCCGCAAGAGTCGGTATTCTGTAGGGGTCAGCAAGACGAGTTTTCCCTCCACCCGCACCTCGTGGGCCTCCAGGTTTATCTCCACACCAGCGCCGCTGAGCATCTGCGTTTCGCTCTCAGGGGCGATGCGTTCAGGACTCAACCGGCGCAATACCGCTCGGATACGAGCAACCATTTCGTTGAGGCTGAAGGGCTTGGTGAGATAATCATCGGCGCCTATCTCCAGTCCCACCACGCGATCGGTCTCATCACTCCTGCCAGTGATCATTATGATCGGTAGTTCTGAGTCCTTGCGCACCTCCCGACATATGTCAGCGCCATCCATATCGGGCAGGGTGAGGTCCAACAACACCAAGTCCGGCTGGCGCACCTCGATGGCGCGTATTGCCTCGGCTCCGGTCTTGGCAGTGCTCACCTCAAAGCCAATGTTAGAGAGCTTCTTGTTGATGGCCAGTGCCAGTTCCTCATCGTCTTCAATTATCAGTATCCTGCGGCTTGGCATCCCTCTCACCAGCCTCTTGGTTTGTTTGTGTCCTCTATTGCGTACTTGTGCTCATCTCATCCTGTGGCGATAGCGGCGGCGTCTCCAGTGGCAGCCACAGGAAAAAGATGCTACCGCGCCCCGGCGCGCTATCCAACGTTATGTTGCCGCCCAGATACTCAGCTAGGCGCGATGCAATAGCCAGCCCCAGCCCTACGCCCTCCTGGCCTTTTGTGACATCCTCCGGACCCCGATGAAACTCTTGGAAGATGCTTTGGTGCATCTCCTCCGGAATGCCCGGACCGGTGTCGGCCACAGCCACTACCAGTTTATCCTGATATACCCTTGCCGACACCTTGACCTTTCCCCGGGCATGACTGAATTTAATTGCGTTATCTATCAAGTTCGTAAGTATCTGCTCAACTCGCGCAGGGTCTGTGAGTATTATGGGCAAATCCTTCGCTATGTCAAGGTCCGTTCGTAGTTGTTTCTTCTCAGCCTGCGGACGGAGCGCAGCCATTACTGCGGTGACCATCTCGTCTATATCGGTGGGCTGCTTGTCAACTGAGATCTCCCCACTCTGCAGGCGAGACCAACTCATAAGGTCCTCAATCATCCGCTTGAGCCGCACACACGCCGCATCCACCCGGCTCAGGTACACACGCTGCTCCTCGTTAAGAGGCCCGACCTCTTCATCCAGTACCAGTTCGTTATAAGCCTGAACAGAGGCCAGTGGAGCACGCAATTCGTGGCTGACCGCCGAGAGGAAACGAATACGCAACTCCTCGACCCGCGCCCGCTCTATAGCAACGCTAGTCATCATAGCCAGAGAGCGCAGCAAGCGGGTCTGCTGGGGCGGGAGGGGTTCCATCCGGTGGGGGTTGTCCGCCGTGATGATCCCCACCAGACTGTTTTGGGCCCGCAGCGGCATGAACAGACACTCATACTGTCCGGCGTCACTCTCAGCCTGAATGGGAAGGATGACGTACGGCGCACTGCCCAATGCAGCGTCAGCCAGCAAGCTATCCCCAACCCGCAATGCCACCTCCTCACCACTGATGTCAACAGTTGAGCCATCGCTGTGAGCCTCTGTCGCGCCCTTGAGCACCTTATTATCGTGGTCGGCCAGGTAGATGCGCACCCGTTCGAACCCGATCTCGGCCGCAGCGCTGCGCGCGATCTGGCTCAGGATGCCTCCGAGGTCGGCTGTTTCAGTCACGGCCGCGGCCGCCTCGAATAGCGTGCGGGCCCGGGCCTCCTCCTCCCACGCCTGAGCCGCCAGAGCCTCCATTCGTGAGCTGCGTCGTTGGGCTAGTTCATAGAGCTGAACATTCCTTATGGCCACCCCTCCATGGGCAGCCAGAAGTTGGAGTGCGTTTATCTGTGCGGCGTCTAATGGTCCTGCGCCCTCGTAGGCCACCATCAGGACACCGATGTGCATGCCGTTGACCACCATTGGCATTGCCACGGCCCGGCCCGGCGCCCCTGGTGGCAGTGCGGGCCCGGCCAGCGTCAGTTCGAACTCAGCGTCAGCTAATTCCCCCCGGTCAAGGGCGGTCCAGGCGATGTCCTGTACCTGGAGATAAACAGCACGACCTATCTCCTCGTCGGGACAGTGGGTGTAGGTGGTCTCAAACTGTCTGTCATCGCGGCCCAATATCTCTACCCACGAGCAGGCGCCATCGGCGATTGCCACAGCCGCCTCGGCGATTTGCTTGAGGATCTCTTGCAAGTCAACACCGGCGTTAATGGTAAGGGCAACCTGCTGCAACCGCTCGGCGAACTCCGAAGCGCGCTGCGCTTTTTGATAGAGCACTCCGTTGGTCAGCATGCCAGCAGCCTGCGCAGCGTAGGCGCTCAGCACATTCTCCAGCTCAGGCTCATACGCCCCGCGCATGCGAGAGGCGAAGTAAAGTATGCCGACAACCTCCCCGCCTACCACCAGCGGCATCCGGCAGCCACTACGCAGGCCCACTTGTGCCAGCAGGCTACCGGTGGTTGGTTGGCCTTTTTCAGCGCAATAAGCCTCCAAGTCCTCGATTATGGTAACATCAAGACAATGCCGCACCCGGTCGGCCCGACATTCCGTTTCAATGGCTTTGAGTACGTTAGCCTGCAAAGCCTCCGGTAACCCAATGCTAGCTCTGTGGCAGACATGCTGTTCCTCTGCCATCTGCACCCGGACCACGGCAACGTCGAAACTTAGCAACTTCTCGAGCCCGCCAAGAATGGCCTGGCCAATATCCTCTATCTCCCGGCCCTGCGATACGACCATCATCGCAGCGGCCAGGTCACTAAGCTGCCTGGCTTGCTCCTCGCTGCGGGCCTCCAGAGCGCGGAGTTGGGTCAAATCGCTGAGCGACACGATCAATGGCGCTTGGGGGTCGCCCGTCACCGGCGCTACCCCTAAAGAGACACTCCGTATCCGGCCGCTAGAACTCAGTAGCGCGACCTCCGCACGCTGCAGTTGGCCGCTGTCACGCGCTGCATCACGCAGTGGCTCCCACTGTTGCGGCGAGACTAGCAACGCTGAGAAGGGCCGGCCGACTAACTCGCTCAAGTCACAATCAAGTAACCGGGCCAGCTCTGAGTTGCCCCGTAGCAGGTTGTCGGAGCTATCAAGCAGGCCCAGACCCACTGCCAGCACCTCAAAGACTCCTGTGGCCACGGCATCCGGATCGGGATAGCCTGCCGGCTCCTCCGGCTCGGTCAGCCGCAGGGTGACCAGGATGCTCTGTAGGCCTTGCTCCGGGCCTCTCACCGCTGTTACAATCACGGTACAAAGCAGGTAGTGGCCCCCACGGTGGCGTATAAAGCAGGTAAGCTCCACAGTGTCAGAATCGAGCCGGCGCGCCTCCATTACTCCGCCTTGCAACCCCGGCAAAGCAGCCCCTTCGCCCTCAGATAGCCATTCAACGATCTGCCCAAACATAGCCGACGCCACCAGGAACTGCCCGAACGGACGCCCAATCAGTTGCCCAGACTCGTATCCCAACAGCTCCCCGGCCTGGCTGTTGGCACTCAGCACCACGCCAGTGGGTGTCGTGAACAGTATCGCATCCGTGCAGGCTGCCATCAGAACCTGCGCGCGGTGGACCTCAGCCTCAGTCTCGGCCAGGCGCCGGAGCTGACCCCGCCGGCCCAGCGCTATCTCAGCCCGGCGCGCGAACAGGGGCAGCTCACGGTCCCAGTCCCGGTGTGTGGTTAGATAATGGTCCGCTCCCTCCACCACCGCCTGGGCGCCTAGTAACTCCTCACCGGGTGCGACCAGCACCACAATAATGCTATTAGGGCACAGCGCGCGCAGTTCACGGACGGCCGCTAGACCTTCCTCGGATGTCGGCTCCAGCTCCCACACGACTAGGTCATAAGGCTGGCCTTGAGCCGCGCGCACGCACGCCTGTGTATCCTCTGGAGCCTCTATAAGCCACTCGGGATGCCCGTGAGCGAGCTGCCTTCGTGCCTCACCCTCAAGCTCTGTCCTTTCTATGCCCAACAGTATCCGCATACAGGTCACTCTCTGGCTGTCCTGGCCGGTGAGACTACCACCCCAGCCCGGTGAATGCACTGGACAGCGTCATTAACCCCGGCCCCAGTACCACCACGAACATCGCTGGCAAAATGCAGAAGATAAGCGGGAACAACATCTTTATGCCCAGGCTCGCGGCAACTTGGCGGATCGCTATCGAGCGGCGGGTGCGCAATGCATCAGCTTGCGTGCGTAACGTGTTGGCGATGCTGACCCCGAGCTGCTCAGCCTGGCGCAGGGCGGCGACCAACATATTGAGGTCGGTCAGGCCGACGCGCCTTGCCAGGTCTTCCCATGCCTCGTGGCGTGACTTCCCCAGCCGAATCTCGGTCAACACCCGAGCGAACTCATCCGACAGCGGCCCCTCCTTACGCTCGATGGCCGTCGCCAATGCGCCGTCGAGGCCCGTGCCCGCCTCGGTGCTCACCACCAGCAGGTCAATCATATCTGGCAGGCTCTTCTTAATGATCGCCTGCCGCGCCCGGATCTTGCTGTTGAGCATGACGTCCAGGCCCGTAACCCCAGCCAACACCAATACGCCTGCTGCCATGATCTTCATGAGCGGGCTTAGCTCCCAGGTCAGGCCCACCCACAATGCGGCCAGCACACCAACGCCTAGGAAGAGGATGCGTATCGTGACAAAGCTGGCAACACTTATGCTACCCGTAATGCCTGCCTGTTCTAACTTCTGCCGGATCCCGGCCGCCATTCCCTCGGGGGTCATTTCCAGGATGCGCCGGCGCAGCTTATCAACAACCGGGGCGACGGCGCGATCCCATAGCGGCTTCTCTAACTGTTGAGCCAAAGGCGACCCGACCATCACCACCCGCTTCCTCTGCACCCTTTCTATGCGCTCGGTCACCCGCACGGTACCGCTCTCGGCCACGATTGTGATGAGCAACACCGTGATGCCAATAAACACTAACAGTACAATCAGTACCAATATCATCTGTCAACACCTACCTTATCACCCGCGCAGGAAGTGTGCAAGCTCCGCTCCTAAATGTCCACATCTACCAGTTTGCGTATGACCAAGATGCCAATGGTCAGCAGCAGCCCGCCCGCGGCTAATAGCATCCATCCCATGGGGTTCTCGAACAGCGGGCGGATATAACCGGGGCTGACTATGCTGACCAGAACCGCCATGGCAAATGGCAACGCACTGAGTATGCTCGCCGACATCTTCCCTTCCGCGGTAGCGGCCGATAGCTCCCCGGCCAGCACTACCCGCTGGCGAATCATCCCGGCAATGTTATCTAGCACCTCAGCCAGGTTCCCACCAAGCTGCAATTGGGTCTGGACAGCAGCCACAATCAGCTCCAGGTCATAGTTGCCAGTACGCCGAATCAAGTTATCGAGAGCTTCTTCCACAGACACGCCGAATTGCACCTCATCAATTACCCGCCTGAACTCCTCCGAAATGGGTGGGTGCATCTGGCTCTCGATGAGCTGCAGGCCGCGCATAAACGCAAACCCGGCCCGTAGTGAGGAAGAAAGCATATCAATGGCGTCCGGAATTTGGGCGCTGAGCGCCTTCTGACGCCGCTGCTGTTGAGCCTTCATAATACCCCACGCTAGGGCCGCACAGAGAGGGGTGATCAGCAGTGCCCCCCATTGAGAACGGAACACCAGGGCTCCGATTGCATACCCGAATGTTGCCGCCGCTATCATTAGACCAACCATCTCGGAGGGCCGCAGAAGCCAGCCTGCCCGCAACAGCTCCAACTGCAGGTTATCCGCAAGCGCAGTGCCCTCCAGCAGGCGTGCTAGCAACGGCAAACGGTCAGTCCGAGTCGCGGACTTCTGGCCAGTCGCGATTGTAGGCTCCTGGCGATGTGCGCTTATCTGCGCTAACCGCTGCTGGCGGGCACCTCCCCCAGCCAGCCTTAGTACTACTATCCCCACTGCGATCACCAACAGCGCACCTGCTACGATCATCACTACTATCGGAGACATGACTATTCCCTCCCTACTGGTACCGTAACCTTCGGAGCGAAGATATCAGGGGGCAGCTCAATGCCCTCGGCCTGCAGGATATCCATGAACAATGGCCGCACCCCCGTGGCCGTGTGCGTACCCAAAACCCCCCCATCCTCGCTGATACCTTCTCGGTGGAAGATGAACAGGTCCTGGAGGACTATCCCCTCGCCCTCCATCCGCTGCACTTCGCTGATTGCCACAATCCGGCGCGTACCATCCCGCAATCGGGCTTGGTGAACGATCAGGTTTAGAGCCGCAGAAATCTGCTCGCGAATAGCTCGCGACGGCAGTTCGGTCCCAGCCAGCAGCACCAACGTCTCCAGTCTGGCCAGGGCATCGCGCGCATTGTTGGCGTGCAATGTGGACAGTGACCCATCGTGCCCCGTATTCATCGCCTGTAACATATCTAGCGCCTCAGCGCCACGGCACTCGCCGATTACAATGCGGTCCGGGCGCATGCGCAGTGAGTTACGCACCAGTTGCCGAATGGAGATCTCCCCCTTGCCTTCCACATTCGGCGGACGGCTCTCCAAGGTGATTACATGGGACTGCCGCAACTGCAGCTCAGCGGCGTCCTCGATGGTTACGATCCGTTCGGTGTGCGGAATGAACGAGGACAGGACATTGAGCGTTGTCGTCTTGCCACTGCCAGTGCCTCCGGATACGATGATATTCAGCCGCGCCTTGACGCAGGCCTCCAGGAAGATTCGCAGCTCCTCCGACAACGTCCCGAAGCTAACTAGGTCATCGGGGGTGTAAGGATCAACGGCGAACTTGCGGATCGTCAGACAGGGGCCCTTGACCGCCAGTGGTGGAATGATGGCGTTGACCCGCGAGCCGTCCGGCAGGCGCGCATCTACCATCGGCATACTCTCGTCCAGCCGCCTACCCAGCGGCGAGATTATCTTCTCAATGATACGCATCACGTGGGCGTCATCCACGAACGTGCAGTCAGTCAACTCCAACTTGCCTTCGCGTTCTACATATACCTGGCGAGGCCCGTTGACCATTACCTCGGTGACTGTTGGGTCCTCCAGTAGCGTCTGGATGGGGCCGTACCCTACAACTTCGTAGATGACCGCCTGCTCGATCTGCTGGCGCATCCGCCCCGTCAGTGATATATCCGACTCGTTGGCAACTACCTCGGTGAGAGCCCGGATCCGCTCAGCTAGTTGGTCCCGCGTCATTCGCTGCAGCAGCGAGAACTCCGTGTCGCTGAGTAGCTTGCGGTGCACTTGCGTCTTCATCTCATTTACCCCGGTTACGGCATGCTCTGCGGGGTGCTCGCCTATCCTGGCTGGCTGCTTTGTGACATCGGTTATTGCCACTTTCACTGCACTCCAGACTTGATACTGAGATTGATACTAACTAACCAGGCAATTCACCCAAAAGCAAGTCCACGAGCGCCTTGTAACTGAGCGCGAGGGGCGAACCCGCCTGACCCAGGCTTATCGGCATACCCTCGTTAACCGCCCTCACAACCGCTTGAGCGTCGTACGGTATGCGGTGATAGATGTTGTGGCCGGTGGTTTCCTCCAGGTCGCGCGCCGCAAACTGTTTGCTGGCCCCATCTTGATTGACAATTAGCTTGATACGGCCTTGGGGAATCTGTTGAGCATCCAGCATTCCCAGCAGTTCGCCGGTATCACGAATAGTGGCCAGGTCGGTAAGAGTGGATACGACCAAGATGAAACTGCAGCGTGAGAAGACATAGTCACTAGCGTCTGACACCAGCGGTGGTATGTCGAAGATGACAAAGCGATATTTGCGGCGCAGTAGCCCTACAAGGCTACCCAAATACGGAACGCCTAGCCTGGCTAGCTTCTCGGGTCCACTCTTTGCGGTGGGCGCAGCCAGCACCTTCAGCCCTGAGGTATGCGTCGCCAGGTGCTTTTCCACGAGGTCGGGGTCGAGTTCATCGTAGGAGGCCAGTTCTGCCATGTCTCCGCCGGCGGATAGGTCCAACAGCAAGGAGACATCGCCAAACTGTCCGAAAAAGTCAACGAGAACCACCTGGTTGGGGGAGTGCTTAGCCAGGCAAAGCGCTACGTTGGTCGCGGTAGTGGTCTTACCGATCCCGCCTTTGGCTCCGGTGACAGCTATGGTCACGGGCATCTTGCTGGGATCAGTTATTATATCGTATTCCGGCTCCTGCTTACACCGTGTCAACTCGGCCAACTCGTCTATCAGTTGGCGTATATGGCTGATCTCTTCGTTGTCGCTAATGACAGCCCGTGCGCCGGCGCGCATCCCATCTTGTATGGCGTTCTCGTGCCCGTCAACAAGTAGTATGCACGCGGTGTCGGGGTTTGCTAAAGTGGCCATGCGGACGGTCTTGTAGCCGTCCATGCCCGGTAGGGAGGCATGTATAAGAGCAACATCAGGCTTCACCTGGGCGATCATCTGGGCTGCTTCGAGCCCATCCCTGGCGAATCCGACGATCTCAACCTGGCCATCAGCGGCAAGCTGATCGGAGAGGGCCTCCGCTGCCCCCGGGTTTACCTCCGAGAGGAGCAACCGTATCATTTGTCCTCGTCCCTAGCTTGATTTGCGCGGTCTCCCCCCACGCTGTATCAAAGCTAGCCCGCCTGCGGCTCAACAACCTCCGGTGTAACGAATATTACCAACTCTGCGTCACCTGATGTGAACTGTCTATGTTTGAACAGCTCGCCGATTATGGGCAGATCGCCCAGAATCGGTATCTTCTTGACTGCTTTAGTTTGTTCGTGAGTCAATAGCCCCCCGATCATCAGCGTCTGGCCACTATAGATGTCTACTTTCGTCTGCGCCTGTCGGGTTCTGAACGCGGGAACGTTCAGCCCACCAATTGAGACCTGTGTGGCTAGGTCTACGGAGCTAACCTCGGGCTTTACCTGCAGTTCGATCCGCTCTGGCTTGCCCTCTTCGCGGCGTGGGCGGATGACAGGCCGCATATCCAGCGTCACACCGTACCGCTTATACTCGATCGTTATAGCTGCCCCGCCAGCACCCGCTTGGGGCACAGGAATCGGCACCTCACCCCCTGCCAGGAAGCTTGCCTCCTCCCCGTCATTGACCAAGAGGCTAGGCTGCGCAAGTACTCGCCCCTCATCGTCCTGAGCCAGCGCCTCGACCAACGCTCCAACGTCATAGATATTGTCAAGGCCCCTCTCCACTCGGACGACATAGGGCTGATCACTCACTGCCAAGCCGGTGGTCGTGGTCTGCAACTGGCCCCACGCTACGCCGTGGCGCTTCAAAGCTCCTTTGGTGACATCCAACACCTTGACATGTACCAACACCTGCCGCTTGTTCGGAGCCACAACCCTCAGCAGGTCTACAACGGGGACCCGGGCGAACAGGGCCAGCAGTTCCTGGGCGCGCGCCAGGGCATCTTCATCCGCCACCATACCCTCCACGACCAGTGCCTTGCCTTCCACAACCCGCACCTGGATGCCGCTGTCTTCACCCAGCGCTGCTTGTAACAAGTCCCTCTGCGCACCCAGCGGTACCGTTGGTCTATTGCCCACAGTCGTCAGGTTCAAGATGTCAGCCTCGTCTGCAAATGCCTCCAGTAGACTGTCTAAGCGCGTTTTTGCCTCAGCGTTGTCAGCCTCACCCTCCACGACAACCGTCTTGCCCTTCAGTTGCCAGACCTGGTACTGCGGGCCGATGGCTTCCGCAATCAGCGCCAAGGGCGGCTCCCCTTCCTCAGCCCGTGCCAGCACAACCCCACTGGCGAAAGGCTGGTCTTCGTTGGCCGCCGTAATTATTGTTTGAACCCTCTCCAGTTCCTCAGGGCTGTCCACCTGGCCCTGTACGATTACGGTGTCCTCATCCCAGATGAGGTAGTCATACTTCTCGCCTAGTACCTCGCGCAGAGCCTTTGCTGATCGCTCAGCGGGCGTGAGGGTCTCATCCTTGACGATGATCAGATCCACGATCTCGACCTCACCGGCCCGGTTTTCAATGATCTTTCGGAGCCGCTCGCGCTCCGATTCGCGTTCCACCTCTCCCTCAATCATTAGCGAGTTGTCACCTATCACCCTGTAACGCAACTGGTTGCCCAGCAGCTCGCGTAATTCCAACGATAGCTGCTCAGCAGCCGGTCGCTTCTTGACTACCACAGAAAACTCGCTACGGCCCCGCTTGTCCCATACGTAAAGCTTCGTAGATCCCGCTTCTTTCGCATGTATCAACAGCTCGTCGAAGGCGGTGACCACGACATTTACCACCGCGGGGTCAACGACCCAGACACGGCTCATATGGTCAAAATGCAGGATCCTGCTGTCACCCTCACGGAACACCAGTGGCGTGCCTTCAACACCGAAAGACGGGCCGACATGCATCAGAGTCAAGCCGGCAGCGAGCATTATTATGGCCACTGTCGCTTTGACTCTGAATCTCGTGACCCGCCTGTCTACTTGCTGTGTTCCCTGCTTCGTCTTGTGCTGTGTCATTATCTTCGCCTCCCTGGAAGACGCTTCACGATGTCGGCTTGGCCGTCAGGGCACCACCACTTCTTGCTCGCTGCCACGTATCACGACCACTTTTTGGTCACGTGTCAGTTCTGCTTTGGGCGGTAGGGCCGCCTGCGTCCCAGGGGACGCTCCCCCTGGCGCTATAGGTTGTTCGGCTACTGCTGTCTCTTTCTCCTCTGGTCTCCTCAGCGCCACCCCAACAAGGCTGGTGGTGTCAGATGGCGCCAATGGTATCAATGCTCGATCTCCCGGGCCCCGGAGCGTCAAGAGAATCTTCCCCTTAGAGGCTGCCAACACGAGCCTCTGGGCTTGCGTTGGTGTCACCGCTACCGTTGCCGTGGTGGAGGCCTGCGCTTTGGGCTTGGCCTCACCCTCCTCCTCGCCCTCACTGGGCACACCGTCAATCGCTGTTCTCTCATCAATCGCCAAGAGCTGGACATCTTGGAGGACCGTTTTGGTGATTGCCTCGGCTTCTACGTCGAACGTAGCCAAGATATCCACCCGGTCCCCGGCCTTCAGGAAACCAGCCACCCCAGAGACTGGGTCAATGGCCACTGTCACCGCTCGCATCTTCGGCGGAACCTGGTAGGCAAGACTGGCGCCCACCCGTCGCTCAATCTGGCTGGCGAGAATTGGCTGGCCAGCGACGACCGGCTCGACGGTGAGGTGAGTAATCGCGTCCCCAAGATTAGAAAGCGCCCCGGATGGCTTCTCTGTCTCGGCCACTTGCGATAGTCCAACCATATCCGAGCTGATGAGAGCGTGGCGGGGGATGTCTACAGTCGCCACGACCACCGGCACCATCTTCACTGTTGGCTCAACGGCGGCCGGCTTAGGAAGGCTCAGAAGGTAGACAGCGCTCAGGATAGCTGCGCCAAGGCCACACACCACCGCGATAATCAGCGAGGTCTTACGCGTCAGCCGCATTAGTTACGACCCCCAGTACTACGATGTTGGCTGCATTCGGTACTATAGCTTGTCTTACCCTTTGGAGTATACCACATAATAGGATACCCTACACGCAAGACATTTGTCAACCCGAATTCGCTGATTTTGCGCGATTTTCCGATAAACGCCCCGGGGCGCCGTGCCCGCGCCTTGTATGCTTGGGTAGGCGCCCCGGGCCGGGGGGAGATGCGCAGATGTGCTTGTCAAGGTGCATAAGTCGCATTCACAACAGTGAACTGTGATTTACTCGCGGCGAATGATCAAGCTGGCCTGCAAGTCCACGGTGTTGGCCTCCGGATCGTCGGCGAGGCTGGAAAAAAGGCCACCGGTTACCAGTTGGTGGGTATAGTTCGCCAACACACGAATCTGAGCGCCCTGGGGAGCGTCATTCGTGGTGTAGCCCTCCGCGCTTGTGTCGCCTAAAGTCATCCACTCACCCCAGGTACCGCCCGAATAGGTACGGTACTGCAGAGTGTAGCTCAACGACTCGGGGCGGAGAGAGGCCGCCGCGCTCTGCAGGCGGTCCACAATCTCGGTGGTGCTGCTTCCTACTGCCGCAACCCTGCCCCCCTCCCGTGCAGCCTGATTTAATGTCATCATATCCTTGAAGATCAGGCCTAGCTCGATAATTCCAAAGAGCAGCACTACCAATATAGGGGCCACCATCGCCATCTCCACGCTGACAGTGCCTGGGGCGCGCCTGCGCTGCTTTCGCCATCCAGCCGGGTTCATCGTGTTGCTCACCACCTTTGCTTTTGGCATTGCCGACCCCCTGCCGACGTGGTTCAACCTCTCATTGGGCTGACCATACGTATAATCTAAGCTAAACGCGCAAAATGACTAATGCGACAAGGCTTCCTAAGCAGATGGCGATGGCATAAGGCAACCGTGGCGCGTCATTGGAAGCCGGTTCGATCTCCATCGGCACTTGTGCCACTGCCCGCAGATAGCAGGCCGTCACCAGTGCCTTGAGCCGCTGCCACAGAATGCCTCGCCCGACTGCGACCACCAGCGCCAAGACCCCGCCGATAACCGCCGTGTAGACCAAGGCCCACAGCAGGAAGTTTGCGCCCTGCAGTGCTCCCAGAGCAGCTAGCAGCTTGATATCGCCACCTCCAAGTATCCGCCCGAAAATGGCGCTCAAAAAGAATAATAGCAGCCCAATACCGATGCCGCCCAAAGACGACACCAAACCGTCAAAGCCGCCGCTGACTGTGTTCAATATCAGCCCGATGGCCATCGCAGGTAGAGTCAGATAGTTGTAGATCTTGCCGCGTCTGACATCGGTATACACCGCGATGCTCACTACTGTGATTGTCAGAATTGCTGTCGCAACTTGCATTCACTTCTCCCCCTGGGAGTGATGGCTCAGACCACTATGGCCTGCTATCCATTGGGCTTTGCTGCTTCACCTCACATGCTTGTGTATGCATAATGGGTCTCGGGGTCTCGCGTGTATCTTCAGTCGGATATGTCGAAAGCGTTAGCGGCCTCGATCACCGCATTCCGAACCTTCTGCCCCAGAGCCGTCCAGACGCCGATCCCTGCTAGCACCAGCAAGGCCAACAGCAGTGCATATTCCACTGTGGCGACACCTTCCTCACACTTCCACAGCCGCGTCAACATTCTCACTATCATCTCCGTGCTCTGACCCATCACTTCGACATGTGAGTTAGGGAGGGGGCGCTGCAGTCACAGTCTGCTCCTACATTGCTGCCCCCTCCCGCCAGTTTGTGTACCAGCTTAGCTGGCATTCGTTGCGGTGTCGAAAGCATTGGACGAGCTACCCACAGCAGTCTGCACCTTCCCGCCAAAGGCGGTCCATACACCGATGGCTGCGACCACCAGCAACGCCAGAAGCAAGGCGTACTCAACTGTGGTCAGTCCGTCCTCGTCCCGATAAAGCATCTCGAGCATTGGTATCCCTCCATTCTGTAGGATTTGACTTCAAAGGTACTAGCCGGCATTGACTGCAGAATCAAAAGCATTGGACGAACTTCCCACAGTGGCCTGCACCTTGCCGCCGAAGCTGGTCCAAACGCCGATGGCGGCAACGACCAACAGGGCTAGAAGCAGAGCATACTCAACTGTGGTCAGGCCATCCTCGTCTCGATAGATGGCATCCAGCATCATTGTCCCTCCTCCCTTTCTTATAGTGTGCTGCGTCTTGGGCTCCTATATCTACTCCCGATGGCGGCGGGAGGTCTGGAAAGGGTGTTGGACCTGCCGCCGGCCCCAGGTCAGTCTCCAGGATTAAGTACATTGCCAAAGGTACCCTGCGCATCGGTCACTGCGTTGGAGACTTTGCTTCCAAACCCAGCCCACGCCCCAATGTAGGCCGCTACACACACCACCCCGAGCAGGATCGCATACTCTACGGTGGTCAGACCGTCCTCACTCAATAGCGCCGACAGCATCCTGGCATTCCTTCCCTGTGGAACACGATTGGGTGCTTGCGACGGCTCAATAGCCCTGTCTGGCTCTCCACCCTCGTCAGTCTAGCACAATCTCAAGTGTTTGTCAAGGCAGGCTCCAGATATAGTGCTATTGTGTGCATTATACCTAAAGAGAAACTCAACTAAACCTACCTGCATAGCCAAGGCTGATATCACATTGAGCATTATGCTGGCAAGGCTCAAGATAAGCTAATGAGCAGATACCGTGCCCATAGTACTACTCTATCATTTAGGTAGTAGGTATTTCGCTCAGAGAATACGATCTGAGGGTGAGATTCTAGAGGAAGCGGCTCACCATACGCCGCAGTAACCAACCGCCGGTCAGCAATACCGCCCGCAGCCATACTCCGCACCACACCAGGGCACGCTGCAGGCAACCACGCGCAAAGTGCTTACTGTAGAGCCGATACATCCCTCGATGGCTGCGTATGATAGTGGCCAAGACTGCCTGGTCGCTACTGCGACCCACAAGGTGTCTGATCTGAGGTGACGGGGTGTATAATACTTCCCAGCCGGCCTTGTGGGCACGCCAGCAATAATCTACATCCTCCGAGCCCCAAAAGAAGCTCTCATCAAAGTAGCCTATCTGCTCAATGAGTTCGCGCCTGACCAGCAGACAGGCCCCGGAGACCCAGCCCACCCGGCGCACACTGTTATGGTCCCACTCGGCAAGCAGGTAGGCCCGTACGCTGGCACGCTTCGGTAGCAGCCGTCCAAACAGCGTATTGCGGAAAACCGCTGCCGTGATCGTGGGAAAGGCACGGCAGGAGTGCTGCAGCGAACCATCAGCATTGAGCAGCTTGGGACCGATAATACCTGCAGCGGGGTTCTGGTCAGCAAAGCAGACAAGTTCCGGCAGGGCGCCAATTGGCACAATAGTATCAGGGTTTAGCGATAGCACATACCTGCTAGCCGCAAGCATTATGCCCTGGTTACAGGCTGCGGCAAAGCCCCTGTTGTTCTGGTTAGCAATCACCTGCACCTGCGGATAGCGCTCAGCCAGCAACTCGACAGTGCCATCCTGGGAGGCGTTGTCCACCACGATGACCTGCCAGTCACCGGCTTGCGGGTCCTTGTACAGAGAGTCCAGGCAGCGCATCAGATCATCGCGGACATTCCAACTCACGATGCATATGGACAGATCGCCCGCCATCAGCGCAAGCCCCACTCCCTGCTGCGACTAGTCGGCCTCATCGGGCGTCGTAGCCTCTTCAATCAGCATAATAGGGATGCCATCTCGGATGGGATAACGCTTTCCGCACCCAGTACACACGATCTGTTTTTGCTCTGCGTCCAGTTCGACATCTGCTTTGCAATCCGGACATACAAGTATCTCCAGCAAGGACGCGTCAATCATAGTTGCCTCCTCCCCCAGTCCGACTTCTGGGGTCCTTTCGGCTTGTTCGCTATCATTGCTCGCAAGGCCTTCTCGCGCAGGCCTGCCTCCTCTGATCCAACGGCCGATGGTTAGAATTGTGACAGCAGTCCAGTATGCGAGCAGGTTGACCCGGCCCCGATAGTGTTTACGATAATAGCGCAAGAAACTGCGGTGGGATTCGGCAATCATCTCCCGGCGAACCTGCGAGGTCGAGGCCCCCTCGTGGTGGGTCATCGTCGCCTGCGGGTCATACCACACCTCCCATCCAGTCTCCCACAACCGGCTGCACAGGTCTACGTCATTGAAAAAAATGGGGAACTGCCCATCGAACAGGCCTACCTCATCCAGCGCCTCCTGGCGCAGCAGCAACGCAGAGGCCATCGGCTGATCTACGGGTCGGGCTTCACCATAATCCCACCACGTCATCCGGTATTTCCCAAAGCGTCTGCTGCATGGAAACAGTCTGCTGAGCCCCAGAGCCTCATAAATCACTACGTCCGGGGTGGGGAAGCTACGGCAAGAGCGCTGCAGAGTGCCGTCGGGATACACCAGTCTGGGAGCCACGGCTCCGACACGCGGGTGCTCCCGCGCAAATTGGAGCAGCTCTTGCAAAGCGCCAGGATGGATGACTATGTCCGCATTGAGCAGCAGCTTGAAGGACGCCCGTGCAGTGGTCAAAGCCTGGTTGTTGGCTGCCGCATAGCCGACATTATCATCGTTCTCTAGCAGGATAACATTCGGATGCCGCTCCCGCACCATCCCCGCGCTGCCGTCCCACGAAGCGTTGTCCACCACAATAACTTCCAGGACAATGCCCGCAGCGGTCTCTGCCAGGCTGCTCAGACAGGCATCCAACAACTCGCGGGTATTCCAGTTGACAACGCAGACCGAAAGCTCAGGCATCATTGCCTGCAAGCCCTCTCCCCCATCTTTAGATGGCGGTGTACTTGTCTCCTTAGTTTGCCAAACGGTCACGCGCGAACGTAAGTTCCCACAGTCTAGCCTGCCGACGACGATAAGCAACCTGAGTTCGTGCCGTTGACACTGCTCAAGTCAATAGCTTATAATCCCTCGCAGCAGGCCATTTGCCGGTCGTGTTTCGAGGTTGTGAACCCCGATTACTTGATCTCAGGAGCATAGCATAATATGTCAGACAGACTGGGTTTCGGTGTTATTGGATGTGGCATCTGGGGTGAGAATCACCTCAAAGCATACAGCGACCATCCCGCCGCAGAGCTGATTGGGATCTGCGATCTCGACGAGCAGTTATTGTCCGAACGTGCTGCCGCTTACAATGTACCCTTCACTACAACCAACTACTCTGACTTGCTAGCCCGTGAGGAGATCGTGGCGGTCGGCGTGGCGACCCCTGACTACCTGCACAAGGACATCGTGCTGGCAGCTTGCCAGGCTGGTAAGCATGTGCTTATGGAGAAGCCGATGGCCAGCAGTGTCCAGGATTGCGAGGCGATGATTGCGGCCGGCCAGCAGGCAGGGATCATCCTGATGGTTGACTTCCACAACCGCTTCAATCCCGCCTGTGTGAAGGCCAAGCAAGCGATCCTCGATGGCCGCGTCGGCGAGCCCCAGATGGCCTCCCTCAAACTCAGCGACACCTGGTGGGTGCCCACCGAGATGTGGGGATGGGGCGGCCAGACTACTGTCGCCTGGTTCCTGGCCTCCCACTGTGCTGATCTGGCTTGCTGGCTGTTTGATGACGAGGTAGTCAAGGTCTATTCGGTCGCCAGACAGAAGGTGCTCAAGGCTATGGGTGTAGATACGCCCGACTTCTTCCAGACGATTCTGGAGTTCCGCCGTGGCGGCGTGGCGCACCTGGAGAATTCGTGGATATTGGCCGATACACATCCCACCGTATTCGACTTCAAGCTTGAACTCCAGGGTGACAAGGGCACCATCAGATTAGACCTCTCAACTCACCGCATGCTGCAGATATTTGACCCCGAGGGCACCGAGTATCCGGACATGGCAGTTGTAGTCGAGGTGCATGGCAAGTCTGGTGGGTTCGGCATCGAAGCAATCAAGCATTTTGCGGACTGTGTCGCCTATGGCGCCACGCCGCTGATGACACCCCAAGACGGTCTGCGGAACACCGCGATCTTGTGTGCGCTGCATGAATCAGCACGCAGCGGCCAAGCGGTCGAACTATGAGCATAAAGATTGCCCTGTGCACAATAGCCTTCCGCGAAAAGCTGCTGGAAGTGGCCCTGGATGCGGCAGCAGAGCTGGGTTTTGACGGTGTGGAGATCTGGGGTCGTGAACCCCATATTAGCGAGATCTTTGATGAGAACCGTGTGCGAGCGACGGCGAAGATGGCCCACAGCCGCAACCTTGAGCTGCCGGTGTTCGGCTCATATTTCCAGGCCGGTGTGACCAAGCCACAAGATGATGACTATATTCGACTGGCCGATGCCCTTCATATCGCCCGTTGCCTCCGTACCCCGATTATGCGTATCTGGGCCTCTGATGTGCCATCTGCGCGCGCCGGGCAGGATGTGTGGGACCGGACAGTTCGCGAGACCCAGCACGCTTGTGACCGGGCCGCGGACCTCAATATTACCTTGGCGGCGGAAATGCACGATAACACCCTCTGCGACACAGGCGCCTCCGCACGGCGACTCGTGGAACTGGTAGACAGGGACAACTTCCGTTTGAACTTCCAGCTCGCGGCCCTCGACTACGGCGAGAGTGCGTTGGAGCGCCTCAAACAAGTGTTACCGTACATAGTGCACATGCACGCGCAGAACTATCAGCGAGTACGAAGCCGAGGCAACGAGGTACGCCGGGTGCCCCTGGCAGATGGAGTATGGGACTATCGCACTGTGGTGGAGAAGCTACGCGAGGCCAACTATGCTGGCTACATCGCAGTAGAGTTCTCGTCTGCAGATGGCGATGGCAAGCTCCCGTCTCTCGCCCGTGACCTCCAATTCCTGCGCAGCCTCGTATAAGCCGGACCGGTTGACAACAACACAGTCTTGCGAGGAGGCGCGCCACCGGCGTGCCCCCCATGCTGACAAGGTGAAGGTTATGAAATGGCGCTATTGGTGGCTGATATGGGGGTTTGCGGGCATTCTGCTCATCAGCCTTGGTCTTGGCCGAGGAGAGTGGACTAAGGTGAAGACGTGGGCCGATGCCCTGTGCACTGGCTGCATTGGCCTAACCGTGGAGGAGGATAGCCAGTGAAAGCCCCGTCGGGGCCGGCGTGGCTTCGCTGGCGTGGTGCAGTGCAGGCAGCCTCGTTCGTCTTCGCTAACTCCTACTTCCTGCGGGGCTGGAAAGGCTTCTGCTACCCAGGCCTGAACTGCTGGGCCTGCCCGCTCGCCAATTTCGCTTGCCCAATTGGCGCGCTACAGAATGCCAGCATCAGCGCACCGCGCGCACTGGCCGGCGGCGCCTCCTGGTGGGCTATCATCCCCATATACACCATTGGCACACTGGTATTCTTCGGAGCCTTGTTCGGTCGGATGATGTGCGGGTGGCTCTGCCCATTCGGCTGGCTTCAGGATTTGCTTGGTCGCCTGCGCAAGCACAAGCTCAAGCTCCCCCGCCAGCTATCATACCTGCGCTACGCCATCCTGGTGGGCCTCGTCTTTGTCCTGCCTTATTATACTGGTCAGCCCTGGTTCACCAAGCTCTGCCCTCAGGGCGCGCTCGAGGCAGGGCTAACTCAGCCCCTTATCAATCCTGAGCTGCGAGCAATGGTACACGAGTTCTGGTATCTCAAACAGGTCATACTAGCCGCCTTCATTGTTGCATTCGTCTTTTTCCATCGGCCCTTCTGCGGTGTGATCTGCCCGCTGGGAGCGATCTTTTCCCTCTTCAACCGAATTAGTGCCTGGCAGATTCGCTTTGATGCGGCAAAATGTGTAGACTGTATGTGGTGTGTGCGCAACTGTCCCCAGGGCCTTGACCCCCGCACCCAGGCCAATGGCCACGACTGTATCAGTTGCCTGGTGTGCGCCCAATGTCCCTATGATGCAATCTACTCAGCGCCCATCTGGGCCCCTGCGAGGAGCCACGCGGGCAAAGCTGATGAACATGCTCAAGCAACTCAGCCGTGACAATCTAGAAGAGGTGACCGTGGCGGTCCTCAGAGACGCCCAGAATGCCCGGCCGGCCGTGCGACTAGTAAAGGCTGATGGGGTGACGGCTGTGGTCAAGGACTTCGCGGCCAGCAGCAACGTGTTCAAGCGCCTGCTGGGGGCCTATCTAATCAGTCGAGAGTATGCTGCCTATCGCCACCTTGAAGGCGTCAGTGGTGTGCCGGCTTGCTATGGGTGCCTCGATGCCTATGCGTTGGTCCTGCAGCACGTCTCTGCCCGATCAGCCGTGCTCCATCTATCCAAAGAGTCAGCGCCCGACTTCTTTGCGCAACTTCGCCACCTGGTTGATGAGATACACAGTCGTGGCGTCGTGCACGGGGATCTGCGCAACCTCGGCAATATCCTCATAGACGATGAGGGCCGTCCAGTCCTGGTGGACTTTGCCGCCTCCTTCGTCACCGGCTCCAGTCCGCTGGCGGTGCTAGTCTTTCCGGCTTTGGTGGACGACGACCTACGGGGTGTACTCAAACTGAAACAGAAGGTAACCCCAGAGCTTATGACGCCTGACGAAGCTGAGTTTCTTCACTATCGCCCACCGGCGGAGCTATTCTTCCGCTCCTGGCGCGAGTACGTGCGCCGGGCCGTCAAGCGCTGGGCGGCAGTGGCTGAACCGGGGTAGCTTTGCCAACGTCGTAAGAAGTGCGCACATTTTGCGTAAGTTTCAGGTCTAGCATTGCACGGAGAGCCAGACCGGGAACCTCGCCCGTGCGGCAGGACGTTGATAAGCCTGTCAGCCGCAGGGCCACGGTCTCGTCGTAGGAGGCATTGTGGTGAGGCTGAAGAGCCTGATCGGCAGGAGCCGCGATACACGCCAGGAGTTCGAACGACTGGCGCGCGAGCACCAGAATACCATCTTCAGTGCTGCTCTGCGGTTGACCGGTAGCTATGCCGACGCGGAGGACCTGACACAGGACGCCCTGGTGCGGGCGTACATGGCCTTTGACCAGTTTGAGTCGGGCACCAACTTCAGGGCCTGGATGCTCAAGATAGTGACTAACACACATATCAACCGCTACCGAAAAGCCGCGCGCTCCCCGAGCACAATAGCATGGGAGGAGCTAACCGACGGCGGCCAGCGGCATATCGCTCAGGAAGCCTCTGACGACGTGTCGCCGGATGACGAGGTACTAGAATTCATTCCCGGCGACGAGATTGGTCCGGCCCTGGCAGAGCTGCCAGACGAGTTTCGCCAGGCGGTAATCCTCTCCGACCTGCATGATCTGTCGTACAAGGACATTGCCCAGGTCCTGAACATACCGCTTGGTACTGTGCGCAGCCGCATCTTTCGTGGCAGGCGGCTGCTCCGTCAAAAACTGGAGGCTTATGCCCACGCCTACCATCTGCTCTGAGACGAGGTGTAGTCGTGCATTCATCGCATCCCAATGAGGAGGAGTTGACCGCGCTGGTGGACGGCGAACTCAGTGCCCGCCGGCGGCGGCAAGCAGCCAGGCACGTGATGCATTGCTCCGAATGCGGCCGCCTGTGTGGGCAGCTCCTGGCCACCCGCCGGGCAGTGGAACAACCCGAACTGGATGCGGCCTTCCCTACAGGTCTGTGGCCGCGGGTCCGGGCAGCACTGGACAGGGTGGATGGCATCGGCGTCACGCTTCGCAGGCCGTGGCCGGCACGCCAACTAGTCCGGCTTCCGGCCCTGATGGCTGCGGGCCTCGTCCTGATCCTTGCGGCCGTATGGATCCGGCATCTAGCGCTGACCCCGAATGGCGTTGATCTGCTGCTGCAGGCACATAACGCCGCCACCGCGGTGGGCGTCTCGGCCGCTACTGAAGTCGGATACGGTGCCGTGGGAGCAGGGCACGATACGCAGCCCTGGCGCGTCATCGGTCGCCGGAATCTCCGCCTTGAAGGTGCCCCTGTTGAGCAGGTTGTCTATCGTGTCGGCCATCTCCCTGTCTCCGAGTTCACTCTGCCTGCTAGGACGTTCCACCCCACTGAAATGACCTGTTTCGATAGCTGGCCACTGCGCTTCTATATGGCGGTGCATGGCAATTCCTGCATCGTAGCCTGGCAGGTTTACGATGAATGGAAGCTGATGGTCGCGCGTACCACGCCCGCTCACCTCCTGAACCTAGCTCGTACCCACACCACGGCACCGGAGAACTTCTACACACCGTAGAAAGGATAGTTGAGCTCGAAGCCGAATAGTAATCAGCCCGGCCACGGCCGGGCTAGAATTGTGCCGGGGCTGTGCAGAGAGGAGTGTTAGCTTATGGGCGAGTTGGGTTGTATCGTCCTCGCAGCAGGCGAGAGCAAACGCTTCAAGTCAAAACTGCCCAAGCCGTTACACTGCTTGTGCGGGCGGCCGTTGATTGATCACGTGCTGCAGACCGTGTCCGAGCTCGACTGCTATAGGACCGCCGTAGTGGTTGGTGTCGGCAGGGAGCAGATGGTTGCCCACCTCGAGGGTCACGAGGTTCAGACTGCCGTCCAGGCTGAGCAGCTTGGCACTGGCCACGCGGTGATGTGCGCCCAGCCACTCTTCGAAAACTTTGATGGCCCTATTCTGGTGACCTGCGCGGATGTGCCGCTGATTCGCCCGCAAACCTTACAGGCGCTCGTTGACGAGCATCAACGGCGAAACGCCTGCGCAACCGTGCTGACCGCGGTGTTCGACGACCCGACTGGTTATGGGCGCATCGTGCGCGATGATGACGGCCTTGTGACCAGCATCATCGAGCATCGTGATGCCACCGAGGAAGTTCTTGCCATCCAGGAGATAAACTCCGGCATCTACATATTCGACACGCAACCTCTCTTCAAGACCCTAGCGGAGATCGGTCCCGATAATGACCAAGGGGAGTACTACCTGACGGACATAATCTCCCGCTTTGTCGCGGCCGGGCAGCCTGTGGCCGCCCTGGCGGCGCAGGCCCCTCAGGAGATCATCGGCATCAATGACCGTGCCCAACTCGCGGAGGCCGAGGCGATCGCCAGGCACAGAATCCGCCGGCGCCTTATGTCCGAAGGCGTGACCCTGATGGACCCGGCCAGCACGTTTATTGACGCGGATGTTCACATTGGCCGTGACACTGTGGTCTGGCCCGGCAGCTTCATTCTGGGCAAGACCACCATCGCCGAGGATTGCACCATCGGCGGTCATGCAGTGATTGAGGACTGCGAAATTGCCGAGGGTACCCAGATCCGGCATTGCAGTGTCGTGCGCAACAGCACAATTGGCAGGGGTGTCACCATCGGCGCTGGAGCGTTCATCGGCAGCAATACCACTATCATCGCTCCCATCACCATCGGCCAAGGGGCTTATGTTGCGGCCGGGTCCACTATCAACAGAGACGTGCCCGCGGATGCTTTAGCGATTGGGCGAGACCGCCAGGAGAACAAGGAGGGGTATGCCCGGCGGCTGCGGAAATAGAGCGCGGGCAGGAGACCGCTGCAAACGCCTTAGCATCTGGGGAGGGGACAATGCTGCCCAAACTTCGCCCACATCAACTGGGCTTCCGGTACTAATCTATTCCAGGCGAGTAGTTGCAGCATATTTGCGCCAGGAGGTCTAACGATGCGTGCTTTGCTAATGACGTTGCTGATTTCGTTGGGTTCATGCTGCGGTGTCCTTGGTGACCAGCAGGTGAGGCTGCTGGACAATATGGAGGATCCGTCGGTTTACCATCCTGCCCAACCAGAGCTTGACCACAAATGGGCGGGCACGGTTGCGCTGGAGACACAAGACTTCAAGGAAGGCGCCGGCTGCTTGCGCTTCGACATTCAGTCTTCCCGCAGTGGCGAGGAGAGCTACCCGCAGTGGGCGCGGTCCATCCCACCGGGGCAGAGGGATTGGACCGGCTATAAGACCCTGCGCTACTGGGTGAAGGTGGTCTCTGAGGATCCCACCGTCGAGAGCAAGAGAATGTGCATCGTAGTCTACAACGGTGATTCCCCGCTCCAGCAATTGGTCACGCACTACGTCCCCGTGGGCGAGTGGGTGCACCTGAGCGACAACATTATCAATTACAGCCGCGACCGCGTGCCCCGGATCATCATCTATCTGTACGAGACAGATCCCAGCAAGAAAGACAACTACACCTGGTGGGTGGATGGATTGGAGTTGGTTCCGACGCCAGAGGGAGCAGTGCTATTTGACGGCTGTGCCGTGCAGCCGGCCAAGCAGCTAGCGCAAGCGCCGCTGCACCAGGTGGTGGCGCAGGATGGTCTGGCACTGGTGCTGGATGCAAGCGGTCGGGTGGCGCAGTTGCGCGACCCAAAGGGCAGCATCTACAAGGCCGACGCTGCGGTCGAGGCTTTTTCCGGTTTGCTGATTCGCAACTGGCGCACCGATGAGCAGCCGCGCCTGGTCGCAGGCAAGCTCACGCGCCGGGGTATGGTACTGACCCAACGCCAGACCCATGCCGACGGCCTGAGCGTTAGCGCTACCTATAGCCCCAACGGCGACCGCATCCAGTGCAATGTGACAGTCAAAGACACCGCCGAGGCTGACCGCCCGCTGACACTGTACTTTGCGCTACCCCTTAAGGCTGAGGGCTGGACCTGGTGGGATGACATATACACCAGGCGCACCGTCGGCGGCAGCGGCGACTTCCTATACCAGCCCTGGTATCCGCTCAAGCCCCGCTGGTCAGGTTACCCCTTCTGTTGCGTCAGCAATGACATGCAGGCCTTGAGCCTCGCCTTGCCCATAGTACCCCCACGCATCCAGCGCATGGTCTACGATCCCCGTATGAAGCTGCTGTACATTGCCTATGACTTCTGTCTGACCCCGGCTGCGGTGAAACAAAACCAGGCTGCTGAGTTTGAGTTTTACATCTTCCGCAGCGATCCGCGGTGGGGCTTCCGCTCGACGGTGCAGAAGTACTACGATTACTTTCCAGAGTACTTCGAGAAGCGGATTCCCGAGGATGGCGGCTGGGTTTGCTGGGGCGACCTCTCCGGCAACCCGCATCTTTCCGACATGGGCTTCAAGTACCACTGGGGCACCGATAGTCGCGGCCCGCTTGAAAGCCATGCTGAAGCCGTACGATACGACAACGAGAACGGCTACTTCGCCTTCCCGTACATCGAGTGGACGAATATGCACGTGACAATGGAGGGCTACGAGACGGTTGACAGTGACGACATTATGGAGCGGGTCAGATACATCGCCAACCCCAACCGGGGCGAGCCGCTGCCCCGCTGGGACTATCACTACCCCTACAACGAGGATTACCTGGGCCCCGACTACGAGGGCTGGATGGAGGCAGCATTTCAGGCCTACGTCAAGTGTCTACTCTTTACCCGCGAGGGCAAGCTATATGGCGGTGCCGACCGCTCGGAGATGGGACAGTTCCTGGCCAAGTACCTCCCCTGCAATGCCGACCCCGACATCCCGGGCGGGCTCGGCGAGTTCTTCCTGACCAAATGGTGGCCGGCTGTAGAGAAGTACTATGCAGACCACGACGCCCGCCCTGCCGGCTTTGGCTGGGACAACTTCTACGTGAGAGGCGATAGGTTTGACTACCGCCGCGAGCACTTCGCTTATGCCGACGAGCCACTGCTTTTTGACCCCGACACCCTCGACCCAGTGATCCTCAAAGATATGTCCACCTACGAGCTGCAGAAGGAAGTGGTGGCCCGGCTCAGGGCCAAGGGCCGCTACCTCATTGCCAACCAGGGGAAAGTCTCGATGGTGCCCGCCACCTTGCCGCTGCTGGACATCTTCGGCTACGAGAGCGGCATCGGCCGGACCGGGACGTACATCCGCACGATGGCTCACCATAAGCCCGTCTGTAGTCTACCCACAAAACCTGAGACTTATCAGGAGCCCTTCGTCCGCGATCACCTGCTGTACGGCTGCTGGCCGGGCGGCTACCGGGCGGCTACTACAACACTACCAACCCCGACTACGTGGCCTTGATGAAGACGTACGTGCCGATAATCAAGCGCCTGTGCGCGGCTGGCTGGGAGCCTGTCACGCTGGCGCGGACCGATGATGAGCAGGTGCAGATCGAGCGCTTCGGTGGATTTGAGGACAAGGAGTTGCTCTTCACACTGAAGAATCATAGTAGCGAGGATAAGTCGGTACGGGTGACAATTGACAAGACGTTGCTAGATGGC
>JALGTI010000141.1 GCA_029821455.1 Candidatus Zipacnadia bacterium
GTCTCCAGCTTCTACTCCAAGATAGCCCAGCCCGCGTTGACCAATCTGCGGGTGGATTACGGAGATGTTGAGACCTATGACTACTTCCCGCGCGAGCTGCCGGACCTGTTCCATGGCTCACAGCTCACCGTGCTGGGACGCTACAAGGCCGGCAGCGCTGGCTCGACGAATCTGTTGCTGCGTGGTGAGACTGCGAAGGGCAGGCAGACCTTCGAATTCGTTGCAGACTTCCCTGAGAAGCGACTTGAGTCTGATTATATCGCTGCACTGTGGGCCGCGCGGAAGATCGGCTTCCTGCTGGACGAGATAAGACTGCATGGCGAGAAGGACGAATTGGTGGATGAGATAGTGAGGCTCAGTCGGGAGTACGGCATCCTGACCGAGTATACGGCCTTCCTCGCCGACGAGGAGCGGGCGATACCATTGGCCGAGGCGGGAATGAGGGCTCGCGATAACCTAGGGGTAGGCGGCGCACCCGGCATGCCGGGAATGGGCCCAGGGGGGCCTGCCGGTGTGTCAGGGGCGCAGAACGCCCAGATGCTGCAATACCAAGCCCAGGTCGCCTTCAACCAATACCTGGATGCCGAGGGCAATCTGCAGCGTATCTCTAATGTGCAGCAGGTCGGCCAGCGTGGCTTTGCCAACCGGCAAGGGCGCTGGGAAGACCTGCGCTATGAACCCGAGATGGAGATTGAGCTGCAGGTGCAGGCATACTCCGAGGCCCACTTCCAGCTCAGCCGCGAGTTCCCCACGCTTAACAAACAACTGGCTGTAGGTGATAACGTAGTCGTCATCATCAACGGACACGCAGTTGAGATAGGGACGGAGGGCAACACAGAACTGACGGAGGCTGACCTGGACGCCCTGCGCGCACAAGCGCAGCCCCCAATAGAGGACACAACTATGGGTCAGGCGCCGCAGCGTCAAAGCTGGATGCTGGCGCTGCTGGAGGCGGTGGTAGGGGCGATAAGGGGAATCCTAAGCTAAGTCCAAAGCCGGGATGGTGACTTATAGCTCTGCGCCGGCGTCAGCGAGACGCTGGCGCAGTTGCTCTTGGGTAAGACCATATATCCGCAGCGTTTTTTCTCTGCTACGCTCACCTGTAACAATCTCGATGTCGCTCTTACGGATTCCCAGTGCTTTAGCCAGGAACTTGCGGAGGGCCTCGTTGGCTGCGCCCTCAACCGGCGGGGCCTGGAGGCGTATCACAAGCCGGTCACCACGCCAGCCCGCAAAGGCCGTTCTCTTCGCGCGGGGGATGACCCTGACCTTGAGCTGGGCACACTCGGACACCTAGAACACCGCCTGGGCGGCGACCAGGCAGAAGACCAAGCAATTATTGAGACTATGGGCCGCGATGCACGGCAGAAGGCTGCGGCTGCGCTCGTAGAGGATCGCCAGCAGCACTCCGATAGCAGCAATTGCCATAACCTGCTCGGGGGCGCTGGAGGGCTGGATGGCGTGGATAGTCGCAAAGAGAGCCGCTGTGAGCACTACGGCGGCGAACGGAGCCAGGGTCCGGCGTAGGCCCGGATAGATAAAGCCTCGAAACAGAATCTCCTCCAGGATCGGAGCAACTATCACGATGAGGGCGAAGTAGATAGCCAACGCGGCCGGCGAACTGGTGCTGCTGATCATCTCCGTGGGTGTCGGTTGCGAATTGGGCGGAGCCTCGGGGCTGACGCCTAGCAGCTTCAAAGCCAGCAACGCCAGGCCCGCACCTCCGATCAGGACGGCGTAACCTGCAAGCCCCGTGGCGATGGCCGTAAGCGGCCGCCGGGCCCGAAAGCCCAGCAATCGCCAGGCCTGCCGGCCTCTACTGCGCGTCCGCCAGAGGGCGACCAAAATAGGGATGCCAAGGTAAAGAAGATAGGTGCCCGCGCGGACGAGTGCCGTGGCGACCTCCGATTCACCGATTGTGGGGACAGCGGATAGAAGTGCTCCGCCTGCGCCTGCCACCACCAGGATCAGGAACACCAGGAGCAGAACCGCTTCAGCCACATCCAAGACTTGCCAGGGCACGCGCAGCGGCAGGGCGGCCGGCCGCAGGGCCGGTTTAGTAATCAGGCGGCGGACAAGCGCCCACAGTATGATAGCGAGGCCGGTCAGGGTCAGTAGCGTGTAGACGAGGCCAATCAGGGCGGCGGCTACGCCCAGATGCGTTTGCCGCTGCTGCCAGTCAGCCTCGGCCAGCGCAGCCTGCTCGTCTGCGCCCACGCGCCAGTAATAGTCGGGCAGGACATAGGCAGTCAGCCACGAGTCCATTTGCCGCAGATGCGCCAGGTCTGCGGGCGACTGCTGCCGGGGCGATGCCGTGGCGTCGTAGATGTAGGACAGCAGCAGGCATAGTTCGGCGTGGTCGTGACTGCTCTGTAATGACTGTATCAGGTGTGCTTGTCCCTGCTTGAGGTAGCCACGCTTGGAGTAGATAATGCCCAGCCGCAGCAGCGCCGGCGCACTAGGATTTGCTCCCAAGGCCTGGCGCTCGTACATCGCCACCGCCATCTCCAGCAGTTCATGAGCGCGGGAGTCAGGAGGAGCGGCCGGATAGCGTGCATCCAGCAACAGGCCGATGCGATAGAGCAGGTCAGCCTGGATTGGCCGGGCAGCAGCACGGCTGCCCATCTCTTCTGATTCCGGCCCAGGCAACTCCTTGATGTTCACAAGTATGGTTGCGCTGGCCGCCGCCAGGGCGACCAGGAAGGCAATGCGGGGAAGATTGGAAGTGGCCGGCGACCGGCTCAAACCTGGCTCTAGCATGCTAGGCCCCTGCATCTTGCGGCGAAGCTCAATGTGTCAACAAGCTCAGCGAGAGAGCGGAAATGATCACACGTTGGAGCAGTATCAACCCAAAGTATAGCACCAGCGGCGAGATGTCAATGGGAGAGCCGGCCATATAGGGGCGCAACAGGCGGCGGATCGGGGCCAGAAGCGGCTCTGTCAGAGCATACAGCGGAGGGCCGACAGTGCGCATAAGGGGGTGATAGGTGGGCAGCCGCACCCAACTGAGAATGACGCGCGCAAACAGCACTACATAGTAGAGCAAAAAGACCAGCTTTATGAGAGAGATTAACCCAAGCGTGAACGGCACCAGCCTCAATCCCTACTTTCCCAGCTCCTCGGAACGGCGAGCTGCGGCGAGGACCGCCTCAATGACCGCCGAACGCAAGCCACCGGCCTCCAGGGCACTGAGGCCGGCAATGGTTGTTCCGCCTGGGGAGGCTACCATATCTTTAAGCAAGGCCGGCGAGTCCAGCTCCTGACACAGTTTTGCCGCACCCATCACCGTCTGGGTGGCTAGCTCGAGCGCTGCTTTGCGCGGCAGGCCAGCCGCCACACCACCATCAGCCAATGCCTCGATGAACACAGCCAAGAAGGCCGGGCCACTACCCGAGAGGCCTGTGACGGCATCCATCAACCTCTCTTCGACAGGTAGGGCAACTCCCACGGCCTCAAGCAGCCGCTGGACCTCGGCCGCCTGCTGGTCAGTGACCTTTGCGTCCACGGCATACGCACTGGCAGCGGTCTGGACGGTGGCCGGTATGTTGGGCATCACCCGCACCAGCGCCGGCGCATCTCCCAGTAACTCGCGCAGCCGGCCTATGGTCACTCCGGCCATTATGGAGATTACCAGTTGGCCATCCGACACGGCATCACGCAGGCTCGGCAGTACAGCAGCCGCCACCTGTGGCTTGATGGCCACCAGGACGGCTTCCGACTGCGCGACGGCCGCAGCATTGTCGTCGGTGACAGCTACGCCTAGTTCGGTGGTGAGCGCTTGCCGGCGAGAGGCGTCAACATCGGAGACGATGATTTCGGCAGGCTCAAGTATGCCCTGGCCAACAAAGCCGCGCACCAGCGCCGCGCCCATCATCCCACCGCCGATAACTGCCAGCTTGTAGCTGTTTTGCGCGGTCATCACGTCACTTCTCTTGGTTTCAGTCACAGCGTGGCCGGTCCTCAACGAGGAGTCCACCGGGCCACGCTTTGCTGGGATCGGCCCGGCCTAGTACGCGGCCTCGAAGTCGTCCTCATAGCGGTCGGCAGCCGTGCGCGAGGGGTCCAGGACGAGCTTCTCAACCGGCATATCGAAGGGTGAGCAGACATAGACCCAAGTACCGACCTTGCGCATATAGCCATTGAGGCCGTAGGTGACCCCACCCAGGAAGTCGCGGACACGTCGGGCTTCATCGGGCGGCGTCTCTTCGAGATTAAGCAGCACCGGAATCTGACGCTTGATCTCGTCTGCGACCGCAGTGGCCTCATCCATAGTACTGGGCTCGGCACGCACAATGGGACAGTTGACGCTGTCGTGCCTGTCGGGGTACAGCGGGGTTATGTTGTCGCTGGTCTCCTCGGTACCGGATTCGGAGTTAAGCACCTCACGGTAGCGGCGGCGGGGGTCGGTACGGTGTTTGCCCAAGCCAACCAAATCAAGGGCTGTTGCCAGTAGTCCGTTCGACATCCTCTGATCCCTCCCGTAGTGTGATGTTATGCTATGATGTTGCTGTGTATGCGATGTCGAGTTGTCTGTATCTAAAGCGCACACCTATTAGAGGCAGGCATCAACTCGGTCGCGGGCCGAATATCGCCGTGCCGATGCGTACGATGGTGGCTCCCTCCTCGATGGCCACCTCATAGTCCTGTGTCATCCCCATTGACAGATGCCGCAGGGCGTCGGCCGGCAACCCTTCGGCTGCCAATTGCGCCTTGAGCCTGGCCAATTGCTGATAGACAGGCCGCGAATGCTCAGGGTTCTCGTCATAAGGGGCCATCGTCATCAGGCCCTGCAGATCCAGGTTGGGAAGCTGCAGAGCGGCCTCCGCTAGCTCCAGAACCCGGTCCGAAGTAGTGCCGAATTTGCTATCCTCCGCGGCGCAGTTGACTTCGATGAGCACAGGTTGCTTGCGACCGTGCTGGCCGGCGCGGCGGTTAATCTCCTCGGCCAGCCTCAGGCTGTCCAGGGAATGAATCATATCGCAGAAGGGCGCGAGGTACTTGACTTTGTTACGTTGGAGGTGGCCGATGAAATGCCACTGCACCTGAGGGAGGTCGGATAGCTCGGTGCGCTTGGCTACCATTTCCTGGGCATAGTTCTCGCCCAATGCCACAGCACCGGCCCGGACCGCCTCGGCTATCTGCTCGGTGCTGCGGGTCTTAGTCACACAGACCAGCAACACCTCGTCCGCGCTGCGGCCAGTCCGCTCAGCAGCCTCTTGCATACGCTGCTTGACCTGTTGCAGCCGTTGTGGAATTTCGGTCATGGCGCAATCGTCTCTGCTGCTTTCGCCCTTACTCGCGTTCTAGGGCCCAGCCCCCTGTATCTTCTTCCTCTTTTTCCTCTTTTTCCTCTTCCAACTCGACCGTACCCGGAGGGGGTGGGGGTGGTGCGAACTCTTCTTCCTCTGCTGCGGCTTCAGGCTCGGCTTCTGCTTCGACTGTTTCGTCAAGTTCGATAGCGCCTGGAGGGGGTGGCGGCGCGAATGCCTCTTCCTCTACTGCAACTTCGGCTGGCTCTTCGATATCAATCGCACCCGGAGGGGGAGGTGGTGCGAACGCTTCTTCCTCTGCTTCGGCCTCAACTGCTTCCTCAGGTTCGATCGCGCCCGGAGGCGGAGGTGGCGCGAACGCTTCTTCCTCTTCCTCCAGTTCGATTGCGCCTGGCGGCGGGACAACTGGCTCTTCCGGCAGCGCGGCTTCTTCAAGCCCAGCCGCCGCCGCGGCCAATTCGTCCTCGGCGGGGGCCTCAGCCGCTTCGGCCTCGACCGCCTCGAACTCGCCCGCCAGACCCGCCCCGGCGGCTTCAGCCAGCCCCGGGCCAGCGCCCACAAGGCCGCTGCCGACTGCCTCAGCAACCATCGCGGCTGCTGCAGCCATATTGGGTACAGGTTGCGCCCCTTCAACGATTGCAGCGCCACAGGCGTGGCAGAACTGAGCGTCAGCAGGATTCTGGGCGGCGCACTGCGGACACGGCTGGCCACCGTCCAGCCTCGCCAGTTGTTTGAAACACATTAAGCAAGCGCCACGTTGTTGGGGGTTCTCATAACCACAAGCGGTACAATAGGTCCCGGCCACCATTATCACACCCTCTTCGCAGTTCGGCTCGGGAGCGGACGCATAGTGTTTGCACAAGCTTAACCTGGCGAAGTATAGCCCAAGGGCGGATTCATTGTCAACAGTCCATTCGCACAAATCAGTGCCCAGCCAGCGGCTGGGCGGCAGGTTGTGAGTCTGCGGCCGGCGAATGATGGGGCTCAATAGGCTCAAGTGACAAGGGAGACCACAGATGGAACTTGCGTATAAGCCTGATCTGGAGGAGGCGAAGGAGCGCTGGCGGGCGTTCTGGACCCACGAGATCATTGACCGGCCCTGCTGCGTGGTCACTGCCCCGCTGGAAGGGGCCGAGCCGGTGGCGCCACCGCCCTACCTGGCCGCCTGGGACCTTGACTACCACGAGCTAGCCGAACAATTTGATGCCCATGCTGCTACCGTCTACTACGGCGGCGAGGCTATCCCCTTCCGCGACCCCAGCTTCGGGCCGGATATGTTTGGAGCCTGGCTAGGTGGGGAACTTGAACGCTCCGATGATAGTAAGGATGCCACCAGTTGGGCTGTGCCCGTAGTTGAGGACTGGGCCGAGGTGCTGCCTCTGAAACTCGACCCCAATAACAAGTGGTGGCAGGAGACTCTAAAACTGGTGCGCGCAATTGCTGAGGTCGGCGAGGGCAAGTTCCTGACCGGCGCTCTCGACCTTCACAGCAACGCTGACGCACTTATCTCTCTGCGCCGCGCTTGTGACGTGTGTATGGACCTGCTGTTGGTGCCCGACCTTATCCACCAGGCGATGCGCGACGTGCGCGCGGTCTATCAGCCGGTCTACAACGCGTTCTTTGAGGCCAGCGGCGGCCCGGAACGCGGCAGCATTGGCTGGGCACCATTCTACTGCGAAGGCAAGTTCGCAATGACCCAGTGCGACTTCGCGATCGCGGTCTCCCCCCAGATGTTCAATGAGTTCATCCTGCCAGCGCTGGAGGAGGAGTGGGCCTTCTTGGACCGCACCATCTATCACTACGACGGCGCTGGGGCGCTGGTACATCTAGATACGATCTTAGCCAATCCCGATATAGACGGGATTCAGTGGGTGCCGGGCGCCGGTGCCAAGCCGCTCATCGAGTGGATGGACCTGCTAAAGACCATTCAGGCTGCCGACAAATCCCTGCAAGTCTATGGCACGCCCGAGGAGATAAAGATCTTCCATAAAGAACTGAAACCCGAACTGTGCTGCTATACAACGAGCTGCTCATCCCAACGTGAGGCCGACGAATTGCTCAAGTGGCTGGTGGATAATACATAAGAACGGGTAACACAAACGACAAAGGCATTCGTAGGGGAGGAAACTTTCTTGAGAAAGTTTCCTCCCCTACCCGCCCTCCTTCAAAGACTTCTGAATTGTGGGCCGAATCTGCATCGTCACGACGGCGACCTCGGCCCCCAGCCGGTGGAGGAGTTGATTGTGCGGCTAAAGGAGGAGGATGTACTGCCCCGCAAGCAGTAATCAGACGAGCCAGCCCTGTCGCGATGGCCGATCACATAGCCTAGGCCAGATACAATCAGGCCTGGTCTCTGTTTTTGTGGGGAACAGAGCCGGCAGCCTTGACTCGAACAAGCGTTCGTGCTATGATGGCCACAGGGTGATGAGAATGGCTATGTTCACAGGTGAAGTGGCAGACGTGCGCGAACCGAGTTTGAAGTACTGCACGGGCGATGGCCTGGACCTCGGACCCGGCCCCTGGAAACTGCGCCAAAGTGCGATAGGGATTGACTGGAAGCGCTGGAACGAGGACATCAATATCCAGGGCA
>JALGTI010000142.1 GCA_029821455.1 Candidatus Zipacnadia bacterium
CAGGCATACAAGGCGGCGGTGGTGGCATTTCGCAGTGACACCGGCCTGGATTCTCTAACCATCCGGGCTTTAGCCCTCGTCAAAAGCGCCGACGGCCAGGAGCGCTCAATCGTCGCCTTCAGGGCCAATACCGACCGCGTAACGATGGAGTACTGGCTCAGGATTCACGGCGAGCCGGACCTTGAGGTGCTCTGGAACGACGTCTTTGCTGAGGCCTGGTGGAACCCCGGGGTAACACCGGAGACATTGCGATGAGCCACTTCAGCCCGCCGTATAACGCTGGATAATCTCCTCGGTCGGCCCCTCAGCCACAATCCGTCCTTCGCCTAGCCAGACGACCGAGTCACAGATGCGGCGTATCTGCTCCATAATGTGGGAGACAAAGATGACGGCACAGCCTCGCTGTCGCATCTCCCTTAGACGCCGGTAGCACTGTTCGTGAAACTCCTCATCACCCACGGCCAGTATCTCGTCCAGTAGTAGAACATCCGGATCCATATGCACGACTGTTGAGAACGCCAGGCGGGCGAACATCCCCGTTGAGTAAGTCCGCACCGCTGTATCTATGAACTCCTGGGCATCAGCGAATTCCAGTATCTGCGGCAGCCTGGCAGTCACTTCCCGGCGCGACATTCCCAGCAATGAGCCGGTCAGCTGGATGTTTTCGAGCCCGGTCAGGTCCGGATGAAAGCCGGCACCAGCCTCCAGCAGCGTGCACACCCGCTCCCGAACGCAGACCTCACCCCTCGTGGGCCGCAATACCCCGGACAATACGCCCAGAATAGTGCTTTTGCCTGACCCGTTGGGTCCGATCATCCCAAGCGCCTGGCCGGGCAGCACCTGAAGCGAGATGCCCTTGACCGCCCAGACCTCCTCGCGCGGCGTGTGCCTGCGCAGTATCTTGCCCAGCACCGCGTCCTTGATCCTGCGGGGACGGCTGTGCAGCAATACATAACGCTTCCAGAGGTCCTCGACGTAAATAGCCGGCTCCATATCTAGACTATCTCCGGAAACTGCCATCTCTGCCGGGCGAAATACCACAACCCTACACCGAAGCAGAGGAGCGCGAAGATTGTGGTCGTGAGCAGGTGCTCTGGCATCACCACTTGCTCTGGCCTCAGCAGCCCGGGCAGTGGCACCTCATGGCGCATCAGCACCCCCCTGAAGCCCTCACAGATGGTCGCCATCGGGTTAAACAGGTAGAGATAGCGCCACTGCTCGTTGTGCACCCAACTGGCCGGGTACATCACCGGCGTCAGGAAGTAGAACGCCTGCACCAGGTTAGTTATAATATATTCAGTATCCTGGTAAGCGGTATGCAGGGCCGCGAACAGCATCGCCAGGCCGCTGATCATCACAACCAGGATGGCGCTGAGCACTATCAGGAAAAAGAAGGTCTCATGAAAAGCCACGGGCACGGCGACAAACACTGCAAAGAGGATCACCATTGAAAGCAGGAAATGTATCAGATTGCTGCCCACTGCCGCCAGCGGCAACATCTGCGAGGGCATCCAGATCCGCTTGACCATCTGGCGGTATTTGAGAATGATCGGGCATGCTCCCGTCACCGACGTCTGAAACAGTGCCCACGGCACCAAGGCGCATAAGAATTTGACCGAGTAATTCGGCTCAGTGTGCCCCCAGATGTACTTGACCACAACGGTCATTATTACGATCTGGTACAGCGGCGTAATCAGCGACCACAGAAAGCCCAGGAACGAACGCCGGTAGCGCACCTTCAGCTCCCGCGCCGTCAGGTCGTACAGAAGCTGCCGATAGCTCCAGATTTCCTTGAGTGCTTCAAGCATAGGCTCTCGCTTCGGCACCAGTTAGCAGCGCGACGGCCATCTACAGTGATAACACCTGTATGCATCGCAGATATTCCCGCCCTCGGCCATTGATACCTGCCGCAGGAGGGGCTTGGGCACCTCGTGTCGAATAGCAAATGAGTTAGTCCCCGTGCCACCAGGAGTGTGAGGGTATGCTTGCCAGGGTCAACTCAGCCACAATTCTCGGGATTGACGCGCATCCGGTTCAGGTGGAGGTAGACATCTCCAGGGGCCGCAATATCTTCAACATCGTCGGCCTGCCAGACGTTGCAGTCAAGGAGAGCCGCGACCGCGTGCAGGCCGCCATCCGCAACAGCGGCTTCGAGTTCCCCCTCGAAACCATCACCGTCAACCTCGCTCCCGCCGACATCCGCAAGGAGGGCCCGACCTTTGACCTACCCATTGCGCTGGGTATCTTGATCGCTCACGGGCAGGTGCACATTGACGAGATGGACGATTGCGCCGTGGTCGGTGAACTGTCCCTGGATGGGAGTATCCGGCCCATCAGCGGCGCTTTGCCGATGGCCCTGGGGGCGCGCGAATGGGGCCTGCGCGCGCTGGTAGTGCCACCGGATAACGGCAAGGAAGCAGCGGTCGTCGCCGACTTTGAAATCTACACGGCCCCGACTCTGTATGACTGCGTCTGCCTCATCGAGCAGGGCTTTATGGACGAGCCGGTTCAGGTTGACCTCGAGGAGCTGGCGCTCGAGGCGGCTCCGTATGCTGTGGACTTCGCGGATGTCAAGGGCCAGGCGCACGTCAAGCGTGCCCTGGAGGTGGCCACTGCCGGTGGTCACAATGTGCTCATGGTCGGCCCGCCCGGCGCTGGCAAGACAATGCTGGCGCGGCGGATCCCCACGATCCTGCCCCCGATGACGCTGGAGGAGGCCCTGGAGGTCACCAAGCTGTACAGCGTGGCCGGCCAGCTTCCCAAACGCCAGGCCCTGATGCGTCAGCGCCCGTTCCGGCATCCTCATCACACCGTTAGCATCGCCGGCCTCACCGGCGGTGGCAGCATCCCCCGACCCGGCGAAATCAGCCTGGCCCACAACGGCATCCTGTTCCTCGACGAGCTGCCTGAGTTCAGCCACAGCACGCTCGAGGTGATGCGCCAGCCGCTGGAGGATGGCGATGTCACGATCGCCCGCGCCCAGACCTCGCTGACATTTCCCGCCAACTTCCAGCTCATCGCTGCGATGAATCCCTGCCCCTGCGGCTTCTACACCGACTCGCATCGCCAGTGCACCTGCAGCCCCAGTCAGATCTCACGCTATCGCAAGCGTGTCAGCGGGCCGCTGCTGGATCGCATTGATATGCACATCGAGGTGCCGCGCCTGCTGCCCGACGAGGTGCTGAGCAAGCAGCCTGGCGAGAAGTCAGCCACCATCCAGGCCCGCGTCATCAGCGCCAGAGAGAGGCAGACCTGTCGCTTTGAGGGCACGCCATACCATTCCAACACGCAGATGGGCACCAAGGCACTGCGCCAGTTCTGCAAGCTCAGCGACGAGTGTGAAGGCCTGCTGCGAGCGGCGATTGACCAGTTCGCGCTCTCGGCACGCGCTTACGACCGCATCATCAAGCTGGCCCGCACCATCGCCGACCTTGACGGCAGCGATGACATCGGCGTCCCTCACATCGCCGAAGCCGTGCAGTATCGGAGTCTGGACAGGAAGCTGTGGGGATAGCGCTGTATCACGCTTGTAGGAGCGGTCACCCCGGCCTGAGCTTGCCGAAGGCCAGACCGCGACTTGTCCGCCGTAGCTCGGAGAGCGGAGGCAGATACCGTTAGTAGCGCAGGCGTCCCGCCTGTAGCCGTCGTAGGAGTGGCCACCAGACCACGACGGGCGGGGGGCGCCCGGGTTGTGGTGAACCACATCACACTGGGAGGGATGGCACATGACAAACAGACAGTTTCGTATCCTGATGGTGCTGACGCTGGTGTCCGGTTTCTTAGGCGGCGCGGCGTCTAACCTACTGCTCAGAGGGGCGCCGGCTGTGGCCCAGGCTGAAGGCACGGTGCACGAGGTAGTGAAGGCCAGGGAGTTTCAGCTTGTGGACAGCGACGGCAAGCTAAGGGCCGCGCTGACTGTGTCGCCTCTCGGTGACGCCACGTTCTCGCTCTACGATCCTGCTGGCAAGGGCCGGGCTGCGCTGGTTGTGTTCTCCGACGGTGGGGCCTCGCTCTCGCTCCACGGTCCTGCTGGCGAGGGCCGGGTTTGGCTGAAGATGTTCGACGGTCGCCCTCGCCTGACTATCCTAGACGCCGAGGGCAACGTGCGCACAGTTGTCGGCTGCACGGAGACGGTTGACAAGCACACCGGCGCGGAGATTGACTATCCAGAGTCCACAGTCACCATTTACAAGGCTGATGGCGATGTCCTCTGGCAGGCACCGTGAGAGCAGGCGGGACGCCTGCGCTACCACGACATAGGCGGGACGCCTGCGCTACTACGGCAAGGAGAGTGACCGATGAGAACCGTCCGCTACAACTTGCTGCTCCCCCACGAAATCGTCGAGGCCCGTGAGCAGTGCCCCATCGCCTACATCGGCATCGGTGGCGTGGAATGGCATGGCGAGCACCTGGCAGTCGGCAATGACACCATCAAGGCAGACCTGCTGGCTGTCAAGTGCGCCGAGCAGGGCGGCGGCCTGGTCTTCCCGCCCCTGTACTATGGCGAGAACCGCGAGTCCCACCTGATGGAGGCCAATCACGACCCCGACGGCAAAATCGCCGCGAAGATGGGCCTGCCGAGAGAGCACTTCGCTCCGGGTTATATGTGGCGGACCAAGTATGAACAGGACCGCGCCTACATCGAGCTGCTGTATCACATCCTGCGCGAAATCGAGAGCCTGGGCTTCAAGGTCATTGTGATGATTGCCGGGCACTATCCGCTGTTGCATCACGTCAAAGCAGCGGCCGAGTGGTTTATGCTCGACAGCCCGGTCAAGGTGCTTTCCGTTACCGGGTACGAACTGGTGCGCGACCAGATTCCCGACGCCGGTGACCACGCGGCCAAGTGGGAGACCTCACTGCTGATGGCCCTGTATCCAGAGGGGGTGGATATGAGCCGCCTGCCCGAGGACCTGGATGAGCCGCTCATTGGCGTGGGAGGGGTTGACCCGCGCGAAGAAGCCTCCCTGGAATATGGCCAGCGAGGCGTGGAGGCCGTGGTGGAGGCATTCGTTAGCCGGGCGCACGCGCTGCTGGATGAAGTGAGCTAAGTCAGCGGCCAGTAACATTCATACGGAGGTGTAGACGATGGCCAGAGTGTTGATAACGTACTATAGCCGCACAGGCAACACCGAGAAGATGGCTCACCTGGTGGCCGAAGGAGCCGAGGAAGTAGCGGACGCAGACGTTGCGACGCGCCCTGTTGCCGATGTCACGCCCGATGACCTGCTGGACTTCGACGCAATCGTGATGGGCTCGCCGGTTTACTATGGCACGATGGCAGCCGAGCTGAAGCAGCTCATTGATGAAAGCATATGCCATCACGGCAAGCTGGACGGCAAAGTGGGCGGAGGGTTTGCTTCCTCAGGTGGTGTTGGCGGCGGCAACGAGACCACCGTGCTAGATATCCTCAAGGCTCTATTGATCCACGGCATGATCATCAAGGGCGACCCCGGCGGGGATCATTACGGCCCTATAGCAGTGGGTGCTCCGGATGAGCGCTCGGCTGGGGAGTGCCGCAAACTGGGTCGCAGCGTCGCAGAGCTCGCGGTCAGATTGTTTGGATAGCTGGACAGATCGAATAGCGCGGGGAGCACCGGGCGGGCCCACGGCCTGGCCAGGACAGCACCAGACAACGTAAGTTGATACCCAGCCTCTGCGACAACACTGCCCGCCGCTCCGCATCTGGGACAACTGGCGCAAGACGGCGTCTGAACCACTCGCGCTTCGCCATCGGCTTCGCGTCAGACCTGTATCGGCAAATCCGCTTGATGTGCGCTGGATTGTCGGAGTAGAAGCACAAGTGGCCCTCATGCGCCAGCAACGGCATCGCCAGCATGCCTCCAAGGTGCACCTTCATTTGCTCATCGCTGGTAAAGAGCGGCTCACTGCAAGAGCCGCGGGGGAATCCGCCCAGCATCCCGGCTGAGGTATCCACCAATCCAATACCTGGAGCAGTCAAGGGCGCGAAATCGAAATCCTGACCGCTGCGAATCAGCTCCGTCACCTCGCCCGCGTTAAGGTACTCACCATTCTTTACAAACATTTTGTGCGCATTCACGTCGGCAAGAACCCACTTGCGATATTGGGGCCAGTAAAACTCAAACAAGACGTGGCCGTCGTTCCAAGTATCCCATTCGCCTTCCAGGCGGATGCAGGAGACCTGTCTAGTTTCCCAGCCCAGTCTGCCCAGCAGTGTGCGGACAAACTGGCTCACCGGCCCACACGTCAGGGACAGGGTTCCATTCTTTGCTTGAGCAAGCTGCCGTTTGAAGGGGAGACTATTGTGTCGGTGCCCGTGATACTGGATAGTAGCGATTGCCCCGAACAGGGTCAGGATATCCCGGCGATAAAGAATAACGCAGGTGTAGTGCTGGCGCTCATCAACCAACTCAGGGGGCTTGGCAGTGGTGGTATATTTGACCTTGCCCCAATCCCAAAACCGGTAGAGCCCCTCCTTGCGCAGATAGTAATACCGGTCCGCAAACTTAACCCACTGGGCGCGGCGGATTATCACAGGCAGGTGTTCCACCTTGCGGGCGCTGGCGTGCGAGGGCGGCTGTAACTTCCCCTGCAGTTGAGCAACTTCCGTCCGCTGGTGGAACTGTGCGACCACTTGGTGCTCCACCCTCGGCAACTTCTTTGCCTGCCTCCTGGTCACAACAAGACCTCCTTGGTCAAAGCTTCACTGCTCTGGCCAGTATCCACGTTCTCCCATACAGGTGGCGCTCACAGGCCATAAGCAGAGGTGTGACCACCTGGCGCTTAAGCGGTACCTCCGGGGATTGTGATCCTCAACACCCGCACACGTCTTCCCGCTACGCAAGTCAAGGCTTACGAGAGCGGCCACCGCGCGCCCCTTGTTCCACTAGTCGGAGGTCTCTGCTGCGGGAATAGCGGCACGAGGCGGCCCGTCAAACATCACGACCTCCCCGTACTTCGACTTGCGGCCGGGGATAGTAAACTTGCTTTTGCCGTTGATCAGTATACCCATCAGACATGCTAACTTGTGTTCCTCGGCCAGCTTGCGAATCTCTTCGTCACGCATATTCTTGTAGACGATACAGAGCACTCCGGGGTACTCTTCATAGGTCCGGTCTATCATTCTCATCAAAGGCTCCGGACAGCCCAGCGGTCCCTCTGCGAAGACTGTGATCTTCACAGGCGCGTCCTCAGGCCCCCTCGGCTCTGGCAGCTTGGCCTCTGGTCCAAAAGCCGGTGCGCTCACCTCCTCCTCGGTCACTTCAACCCCCTCGACAGGCTCCGGCTCGGGTAGATTGTCGGGGTCGAGGCCAGCCGCCACCAGTTCCTGCTCGATGGCGGCAAAGAAATCTTCGACACTATAGCCAGGCATATCTACTGGCGCAGAGACAAACACTTGCCGTTCATAGCCACGCAATATGTCACGCGGCGTGAAGCCCAGTGCCCAGTGGACCACTATCGCCACCACCAGCAATACTCCCGCCACAATCCCAAGCTTGGCAACCCTCGACATAGCAGCATCCCTCCCGGTTACGTAGTTGCCTCACTCCAGATAACACATATCATTGCAATTGTGGTTCCTGCCTGTTATTATGGTAGACGGTTCAGGTCTACTAGTTGACTGAGTTCAATGCCGGCTGCGGCCATCAGCCTGCGACAATACCTGCTATTGCCCACCGCCTCGACATAGCGTGCGCCACTGCCCGCAATGAACTTGATCCCGGCGGCCCTGAAGATTGCGAGCACGGCGTTGTATTCGCACGTGAACTGTTCAATGCTGAGGGCGGGGAATGCTCGATGTATCGGCGCGTAAAGCTCAAAGGCCACTTCCCGCTCGAACATACGGGAGACCATGTCGTGCAAGCGTTCGCGCGGCAGCTCAGCCGGAGAATGCCGTAAGCTGGGGCGCAGCGTGGCGGAGTCAGCGGTTAGATTGCTTGGCTAGTTGGTGGCGCCCTGCTCTGGGGTGCCTTCCTCACTGCCAGATGGCGCAGGACCAGCCTGTTGCTCAGTCGTTTGCTCAGCTTCTTCGGCAGGCTCCGGCTCGGGGAGGTGATCGGGATCAAGGCCGGCTGCTACCAACTCCTGCTCAATGGCGGCCTCGAAGTCTTCGGCAGTGTAACCGGGCGAACCGTGCATAGGGACCAGTTCTTGTCCTTCTGTGGGTGTAGGACAGGGCGGCCCGTCAAACATCACGACCTCCCCGTACTTTGACTCGCGGCCCGGGATAGTGAACTTGTTCTTCCCGTTGACCAGCACGCCCATGAAACAGCCTATCTTGTGTTCCTCGGCCAGCTTGTGAATCTCTTTGTCCCGCATATCCTTGTAGACGATATGCAGCACGCCAGGGTATTGCTCATAGGCATTGTCTATCAGGTCCATCAGTGGCTGCGGGCAACCAATGGGGCCCGCTGCGAACACAGTCAACTCTACCGGCGCGTCCTCCGGCCCCATCGCGTCTGGTAGCTCAGCTACTCGTGCCAGTTCGGGGTCGAACACGTCCTTCCACATGAATTCAGGCTCATAACCGTGCAACACGTCTCCCAGCGAGTAATCCAGTGCCCAGTGCACCACTATGGCCACCACGAGCAATACTCCCGCAACAATCCCAAGCTTGGCAACCCTCGACATAGCAGCATCCCTCCCGGTTACGTAGTTGCCTCACTGCAGATAACACATATCATCGCAATTGTGGTTCCTGCCTGCTATTATGGTACACGGTTCAGGTCCACCATTTGACTGAGTTCAATGCCGGCCGCGGCCATCAGCCTACAGCAGTACCTGGTATTGCCTACAGCCTCGGCCGAGCGCGCACCACTGCCGGCGACGAATTTGACCCCGGCAGCCCTGAAGATAGACAGGACGGTTGCGTATTCGTGAGTGAACTGCTCAATGCTGAGGGCTGGGAATGCTCGTTGTATCGGCGCGTAAAGCTCAAAGGCCACTTCGCGCTCGAACATGCGCGAGGCCATCTCGCGCAATCGGGCTCGGGGCAGCTCAGCCGGTGTCACCCCGGCTGGGAATTGACCCAGATTGAACGGACGAGCCAGCACATCTACCAGGGGATTATCAATTGCATTTAGGTAGCAGTCAAACAGATTGTCCAGGAACTGCTCCTGGCGAGCTGGTACCTCCATATCCACGCCCCGGCACTGCCCTCCCAGGGACGCTAGCACTAGGGCGAACTGGCGCGCCGCCGGCGAACTGATGCCTATGTTGCCATCCGTGCTGGTAATATCCACGTCCGCAGCCGCTATCACCTTTACGTGACTTCGCTCATTAGCTCGCCGGATGGCCGCCAGGCGGTCCGGCAGGTCGGCTTCGTCGTAGTGAAAGCGAACAGCGATCGCCACGCACTCCAGCCCGATGGCTTCGGCGGCGCGCACACAGTCGCCCAGGCTGTCCTGGCCGCCAGACAGGTTTGTATGCACGTGAGCGTCATAGGCTAGCGGGCGCATCGCCATCTTCTATGCGGAGCTTTTCACCAGCCATACTCGCCGATCAGTGGAACGAACACACAGCCGATGCTATCGCTGACCTCCAACTCGCCCCGGCGCTTGACGCAGACCTTGCACTGCTGAATACTGCGGTCACCGATGGGAGCCACCAGGCGCCCGCCCTCGACTAGTTGGTCACTGAGCGGCTGGGGAACCCGGGGGGCGGCGGCAGCCACGATGATGCGGTCAAAGGGTGCCGCCGGCGGATAGCCCAGCGTGCCATCGCCGCAGATTATCGTCACATTATCATAGCCTACTTCGGCCAGCGTCCGCCTGGCGCGCTCAGCTAGCTCCGCGACTATCTCAACGGCGTATACTTGCTTACACAGCCGGGACAGCACCGCCGCCTGATAGCCAGAGCCTCCCCCTACCTCCAGAACCTTGTGTTCCGGCTTCACCTTCAGCAACTCAATCATAAAGGCGACTATATACGGCTGAGAGATGGTCTGACCGCAACCGATAGACAGGGCGCGGTCGTCATAGGAGGCGTGCCGTTGGTCGGCAGGTACAAATCTATGGCGGGGCACCGTCTCCATTGCCGCCAGGATGGCCTGCTCGCGGATTCCACGCCCCCCCAGGTCCCGCTGCACCATCCTGCTGCGCTCCTGCGCGTATGCGTCGCTGGCCTTTTGGCTCATTTGCCCTTCCTCCCCTTCCCCCATATGTCTCTGACTTAGAGCAGGTTTCTTGCCCTCGGCTGGCGAAAAGCATAGTAGAAGCGAACAATCCACTAAACCCAACCACGGAGGTGATACCTGTTGCTGCGCCAATCAGCCCCTGCCGCGACAGACAGAGGCGAAAGCCTGGGCGCGGGCACTGACATCATCGTCTTCATTTTCAGGGTGGCACTGATCGTGGTCTTGGCCATCTGGCCCAGCTTTGGACAGATGGGTAGGCATACGCCGCCGGCTATGCGCATTGCCCTGTTCGTGGCCCTGACATACACCTTATATGTGGCCATCGGTTGGTACATCACCAGCAGGCAGTCCCTAGCCATCCGGCCTTTGCTGCTGCAGCGGCCACTGGCCATTATCGTGGATCTGGTTTTCATTACAGTTGTGCTTGTCAGTGTCTTCCCAAATATGGAAGCCAGCCGCGTAGAATTCTTACGAGAATACTATGTTACATTCTATCAACTCTACTACATCGTCATCATAGTCGCGGCCGTCTGGTACCAACTGCCCGGAGCGATTCTAACAGCCCTGGCCTCGATAGTATTGTGGTCATACGTCTGGGCAGTAATGAATCCCCCGGCCATCTGGCCACCCACTCCGTCCCTCGACCTCATCTGGAGCAGTGGCGCGCTGTTTATGCTCCTGATTGCGCTTGCCGCCGGCCTCCTGGCCACCGCTATGACCCGTGAGAGCCACCGGGCTGCCCAGATGCATCAAGAGCTATTGCTAGCCCGCCGGCTGCAAGATGCCATGCTGCCAGTTGTGTTGCCTGTGGTACCAGGCTTTGACGTAGGCATCGCGTTTCAGCCGGCGCGACTCATCGGCGGCGATCTGTACGACCTGATGGAGCTCGGCCAGGACCAGTTCCTGGTCTGTGTGGGCGATATGGCTGGCAAGAGCGTCTACGGCCTGGTTCACCTCTCCCTGGTACATTCGTACGTGCGCGCTGCTGCCCGCCAGGGAATGAGGCCGGCCCAGATCGCCACTCATGTCAACCGCTATGCGTATGACACGCTCCAGCCCGATAGCTACGCCTCCTTATTAGTCGGCATCCTTGACGCGCCCGCAGGCATATTCACCTTCGCCAATTGCGGCCATCTTCCTCCCTTGTTCCTGCCCAGAGCAGACGAAGAGGGCGCGACAGAGCTTTCCGGGGGGGGGACGGTCATAGGGGGGGTGCCTGATCCCCAATACACCGAGTCCCAGGCCGTGATGGAGCCGGGCGACGCCGTCCTGATATATACTGACGGGGTCTCGGAGGCACGCAATCGGCGCAGGCAGCTATTCGGCTGGAAAGGCATCAAAGAGGTGGCCACCACTGCGGGGCCTCAGGCCCAGGAGGTCGCCGAACAGGTCCTGGTGGCTTCACAGAGCTTTTCCGCCCAGGCAGGCGTAGATGATGCCACCATCCTGGTCTTTCGCCGCACAGGAGTACAGGACACTGGAACCCACGCCGGACCCAACCGTTGACCTCACGGTGCCTAGCGAGGGACAGATTAGCGGATGGTGCGCAGCAGACCCACGACCTTACCGACTATTTGCACATCGGAGACACGAATCGGTTCCATCGTGGCATTTGCAGGGCGCAGTTCGATATGATCCGAATGCACATAGAGACGCTTGACGGTGGCCTCGTCCTCGACCAGGGCGACCACCACATCACCGTTGTCCGAGCTTTCTTGCTTGTTGACGATCAGCATATCACCATCCAGGATACCGGCCTCTATCATACTGTCGCCCTCGACCCGCAGTACGAACAAATCGTCGCCGGCAAACATATCACCGGGAAGCGGCGCCATTGTCTCAATATTCTCGACGGCAAGCAACGGCTGGCCAGCGGCAACCCGACCGACGATCGGCACATAGCGCGCCGCCTGGCTGCCGGGGTGTGTCTTGGCCCCGGCCGGGCGCAGCGCCCGCGTCTTGCTTGAGTCCTTTTCAAGGTAGCCGCCATCTACCAGGGCATTGATGTGAAAAAACACACTGGAGGGCGAGGACAGTCCCACAGCCTCGCCGATCTCGCGCACCGTGGGCGGGTAGCCACGCTCGTTGACAGTGCGAGTGATATAGTCCAGTATGGCACGTCTGCGTGGGGTTAGTTCTGTCCGTCTTTCCCTTGGCATGAGAGGCCTCGCCTCCTGTCCAGTCGGTCTGTTTCTCGTCATCATAGCAGATTCGCCAGAATTTGTCAAACATAGGTTCGAGTTTATCGGAACAAGAGGTGCTTGTCCAGGATGCTTCTTGAGCAGTTAGAGGAGATGCGACGGCTCGAGGATACCTATTGGTGGTTCGTTGCACGCCGCAAGCTAGTTCGCCAACTCACGCACAGATATGCGGGAACCGCAGGGCTGCGCATCCTGGACGTCGGCTGTGGCACGGGTGGGACGATGGAAGCGATGGCTGGTCTGGGCGAGATCTGGGGCTGCGACATCTCACAAGAGGCGCTGCAGATGTGCCGCCGGCGTGGCGTGACCAATCTCGTCCACTCGCGGGCCGAGGAGCTAGGACTGGCCAGCTCCAGCTTTGACGTGGCCCTCAGTTGTGATGTGCTAGAGCATATCGAGGACGATGAACTAGCCCTGCGGGAGATGGGCAGGATTTTGCGCCCCGGTGGTCGCGCCATCATCACGGTGCCAGCCCACCAATGGCTGTGGAGCGATCACGATCGGGCGCTCCTCCACCTGCGCCGCTACAGCCGCCGCCAGTTTGCTGCCAAGCTGCAAGCCGCTGGCCTGCGCCCTCTCAAGCTGACCTACGCTGTCAGCACGCTATTCGGGCCAGCGGTAGTGCTACGAGCCATGCAGCGCCTCCGCCTCCGACCAGGCCCGCCCGAGACGGGCCT
>JALGTI010000143.1 GCA_029821455.1 Candidatus Zipacnadia bacterium
GCTCCGCTATGCTGAGCAGTCTCATGGCGTGCCTCGTCACACGCCCTCGCCAGCCCTTATGCCAGCGTACGAAAACGACAGCCTATATTGGAGGCTAGTTATCTGATGCGCATTGCTTTCCAGACAAAGAACACCGAAATATCGCAGAGATTCGAACAGCATGCAAAGCCCAGACTGGAAAACCTCACTCACTACTCAAGTCGTCTATCTGACGCCCGTGTGGTGCTCACCAACCAGCGCGGCCGGCACCGGGTGGAGATCACCCTGACTATCAATGGCGACATTCTCCGGGGCGAGGATTACGACCGCGATTCACTAACCAGTTTCGACCGCGCCCTGGACAAGGTCCAGCGCCAGCTCGAACGCTTCAAGTCCCGCTTTGAGCACAAGGGACGACACACGCTCAGGACCGCGGAAGCACCGCAGGAAGCAGCACCTCCTGCTGAACCGCCGGAGGCTGAGGAGGACCTGGGGCTGGAAGACATCCAGATCGTTCGCACCAAGGCGCACCTACTGAAGCCAATGACGCCTGAGGAGGCGGCGCTGCAGATGGAGATGGTGGGCCACGACTTCTTCGTCTTCTTCAATGGTGAGAGTGAACGAGTGGGTGTAGTCTATCGCCGCAAGGCCTTCGGTGGTATGCTCAGCCTGATGGTCACCATTCCTGAGGCCCACTCGCTTGCGGCCGCACTAGCTTCAACCCCTGTAGGCGGGACTCAACTGAGGGCTTGGTGTATAATAGCTCTGCAGTATTGAGGTGACAGACTTGTGATAGACACCTTGCCGCTTGGCCTCAGTACCTATAGCCTGGGCACGCCGCTGCGCCCCAGTGGCCTGGAGGCGTTAGCCGAGGCCGGTTTTTCCTGCATTGAATATGCGTTCTTGTTTTATCATCCGGATGTCGAGCCCAGCGCATTGGGACTGGGCGTGGGCGCAGCCGCACAGCAGGCCGGGCTGGATGTATGGAGCGTTCACGCGCCCTTGGATGAGGGCACAGATATTGCCTCGCTGGACGAGACTGCGCGTCGCTACGCAGTGGAGCGGATGATCCACACCCTTGACCTGGCTGAGGCCTGTGGCGCTAAGTGGGTCGTCGTGCACTGCAGCCATCCTCTGAACCGCGAGGAGCAGCGACACAGCGCCCGCAATCAGTCACTGCGCAGCCTCAATGAACTGTTCAAGCGGGCCTCACAGCGGGGAGTGGGCCTGGCAATCGAGAACAACCCTGCGCCATTTGTGGCCAGCAACGTTGCTGAGATTGCCTGGATGCTGCAGATGATTGACGGAGAGGTAGGATTATGCCTGGACACCGGCCATGCCAACCTCACCGGGCAGCTCGACAGCATCCTCAACACCCTTTGCGCCAACATCGTCACCCTACATCTGCACGACAATGACGGCCAGGATGATGATCACTGGCTGCCCGGGATTGGAACGATTGACTGGCAGCAGGTAGCGGGGGCACTGCAAGGTTGTGACTACAACGGCCCGCTGATGTGTGAGCTGGCGCCCAGCGTGGTCGCGCAGATGCAGGATCTGAAGGCCATTGCTGAGGCAGTGAGGGCTGCCTTCAGCCATCGGGAGCCGTGGCCAAGTGTGTCAGACAATGCCTGAAACGCCTGCCATTCAGACTCAGAATCTCAGCAAGCGGTTTGGCCGCATCGAGGCCGTCAGCAGCCTGGACCTCACGGTGGAATGCGGCGAAATCTTCGGCTTCCTGGGCCCCAATGGCGCGGGTAAGACCACAACCATCAGGATGCTGATGGGCCTGGTGAGGCCCTCGGCTGGCCAGGCATTCATCTTTGGGCGACCCGCGAGTTCGCCACAGGCACGAGCGGATGGTCGGGTGGGGGCATTGGTGGAGACGCCGGCCTTCTACGAATATCTGTCCGCGCGCGCCAATCTGGCGCTATTCGCAGAGCTGTCCGGCGGCGCGGATGTCAAGCAGATAGACACGGCGCTGGAACAGGTGGGCCTGAGGGGCCGGGAGCGTGACAAGGTCCGCGCCTATTCCCACGGCATGCGCCAGCGCTTGGCCCTCGCCCAGGCACTCCTTCCCTTGCCCAGACTACTGGTAGTGGATGAGCCCGCTCTGGGCCTCGACCCTCAGGGGTTAGCTGATGTTCGCAAGCTCCTGATTGACCTCAATCGCCAGCATGGGGTGACCATCTTCCTCTCCAGTCATCTGCTGCACGAAGTCGAGCAAATGTGCACTGATGTCGGCGTGATCATCAATGGCCGGCTGGTGGCCAGGGGGAAGGTCGAGCAGTTGCTATCCCAGCCCGAGGCGAAGGTGGAGCTGCGTGTGGATGACGCTGCCCGGGCTGCTCAAGAGTTGGCCCACGTGCCGGGTGTGATACGCGCAGAAGTGTGGGGGGCATCCGTGTCAGTGGTCTGCCCCCGAGGCGCAATCCCTGACATCAATGAACTGCTAGTCGAGCGCGGTATCCGCGTCCAGGCCATCAAGCCGTGTGCCCCTACTCTTGAGGAGCTTTATATGCAGCTTATGAAGGGAGGGGAGGATGCTAACCGTACTGAGGCTGGAACTGAATAAGCTCCTGGCGCGTCGCGGAACCTACGCCGGCCTGGTGGTATTGGCCGTGCTGGTGGGGCTATTTGTCTGGGGCACCAAGGTCCACGGCCCCCCGGTATCCCAGCATATCCCAATGAGCGGCGAGTTCGTGCTGGGCGGCAAGATCCTTACCGCTCCGATGATGGCGTACATAATGCTGGCCGTCCCGGTGGCCATCGCCGTTCTGATCCCGCTGCTGGTGGCCACCACCGCAGGAGGTTTGGTGGCCGCTGAAGCCCGGGACGGTACGCTGCGCTATCTGCTGACCCGGCCAGTGTCGCGACTGGCCGTGCTCGGTGGCAAGCTACTGGCCGGCTGGGCACATGCGATGGGCCTGACGTTACTTATGGGAGTACTGGCGGTGGCGGCAGGCTATGCGGTATTCGGCGGCGGTGACCTCCTGGTATGCGAACCTACTCTGGCAATATTCCCCGAATCAAAAGCTCTGCTCCACTTGCTGGCCGCTTATCTACTGGCCGGCACCGCGATGTGCGCAGTGGCTTCCATCGCGCTGCTGCTATCAGTGATCTGCGACAATCCGCTAACTGCGGCTGGCATTACGGTGGCCTTCCTCCTTGTCTGCGCGGCCCTGGAAGTGATACCATACTTTGAGTGGCTACAGCCGCACTTGCTGACGGCTCACCTGCAACTATACAAACATGTCCTCACCAGCACGCTCCCTGTGGAGAAGCTGGTGCGATCACTGGCCTACGTTGGCGCGTATGCCACCGTCCCGTTCATACTGGCTGCCTACATATTCCACAGGAAGGATATCGTATGCTAGCGCGCAGGGCAGCGCCGGTGATAGCGATTACGCTCGTCGCTGGTCTATGTTGGGCAGTGACGCCATCCGCCGACGAGATTCTAACTCGCGCCCTCAGCCTGCACCAGGCTATCCAGGACTACACCGCAACGGTTAGCGTCTCATTTGACGTGCCGGGGCTGGACATTCCCAACCGCACGGCCAAGGTTTACGTCAAGCTGCCTGACAAGGTCCACGTAGAGAGCAAGGGCATTGTGGTGCTGCCCAGAGATGCGCTGCTATTCGGCAACCTGGCCGCGCGTATTAAGGAGGGCGCCCGGGTGGTGTTGGCCGGCAGCGACGATAGTAATGATCCACCGGTCTATTGCTTGAAGATCATCCCCAAGGACCAAGACGACCGCGTCAGAGCCCTGATGTGGATTGAAGGCGACACGTGGAATATCAAAACGACCGAGCTATGGAATGGCCCCAATCTGGGGCTGCAGATCAATTGGCATCACACCAAGATTGGCGACAGGTATTGGATGCCTTCGCGGTTGGTTTGCAGGATTCCCGGCGGCGTGATAGGCGAATCGGAGCCAGGCATCATCACAGTGACGTTTAGCAATTATGCGATCAACACTGGGCTTAGCGACGAGTTTTTCGGGCAGAAAGGTCGGCGATAGGCGGTGCGTAGCCGGCGGACCGAGGGGGCGCTTTACTGGCGCTGTCGCCAAGGTGACATTGAAGCGCTAACTACCTTGTTCTACAGCCTCGGCGGCGAGATGTATGCTATGGTCCTGCCGGCGGCTGTTGACGAACGGGCGGCCCGGGAGGTAACTGCTGTCGCGTGGCGGCGGCTCTTGGCCACGCTCGGAAGTTGGCGGCTGGGCGGGGACATCCCAGCCACGGCGCGGCGCATAGTCGTTCGAGAGATTGTCAGACGCTGGGGCAAGCAGGCGGCCCTGACGGTGGAGGCCTCTGCGGCGGAGGGCCAGGTAATCAACATCCCCGAACCTCTCGCCGACGAACTGATGGCGGAGCTGCCTGGCCAGGCGCACATCCTGCAGCAGCGGGCAGCCGCCCGCACACGGCTGAAGCACCGCGCTCTTGCTCTGGCCCTGGCGGGTGTTGTCGCTGCCGTGCTGATCGGATGGCATTTGCATATGTGCCGACTGGCTGCGCTGGCACCCGTGGTTCGCTTCGAGACTCTGCAAACCCGCATCGTCAAGGGCGACTTGGCTGATGTGGTGCGCGACATCGCGGCGGAACTCCCCGAGCCCTACGAGGCGGACCGGCCCGTGGCAGACACGTTGCGGCGGGTAGGGCTAATACTGGAGGAGATAACCAACGCCAGCGATCTAGCCAGCCTCGAGGGTCTGCGCTACATCCGCGCGCGGATCGAGTATCATGACCTCGCCTGGCAGACTACCAGCCTGGCCGAGCGATACCAAGGACGATGGCGCGCGGATCTGTTGAAGGTGGCACTGGTGCTGGAGGAGGTGGCCAACCCGTGAAAGCCGGCACACGGTTAGTGGCAGCGGCTCTGGCCTGCCTCCTGCTGGTCGGTTGCTCCACGAAGGCGCAGCGCTGGTATCGGCGGGCCGAGGCATTCTTCTCCCAGGGCAAGTATCAGCTAGCCATCACCGAGTACTATCGCGTGGTGACCAACGCCCCACACGATTCGTTGGCCGATGATGCCATCTATAAGATTGCCTACATCTACCGGGAGGACGACGAGCTGGGCGACCTGGCCACGGCGGTGGCGTGGTATCAACAGCTAGCCTCTGACTATCCGAACAGCAGCTACGCCGATGATGCTTTGCTCTGGGTCGTTGACATCCAGACTCGCCGGCTACAGGATTTGGAGGGGGCCCGGGCCACGGTGGACGAAATCCGGCGGCGCTTCGCTGGCAATGCCGGTGTTTGCACACGCGCCCAGCTTCAACTGGCCCGGTTGCTGGATGACAAGGGCTTCAATGATGAGGCTATCGAGATTTGCAAGCAGATCGTTGAACAGCCCGGCAGCCCATCCAATACTGCCGCCAATGCTGCTTTGCTGATGGCGCGGATCGCCGAGGGGACAGCCGAGAATCCCGAAGAGGCAGTACCGGAGTATGAGAAGGTTGTCGAGCGCTATCCCGATACGGTGGCCGCTGTGCGGGCGAAACAAGCCATCGGGTGGATAGTCTTTGGCGTCAATACTCAAGAGCAAGAGCGCCTGAGGCTTGAAAAAGAACGCCGCGCCAGAGTCATTCCCAATGTGCCGCCATTTGCCGATCCCCAGTCAGCGCCCTTGCGCCAACTGCTGGGGGCCTTGCGCTCACTGCTGCTGCAGGTTGGCACAGAGCTTACCGAGGCGCAGGTCTGGGGCATTTCGGGGGCGGCCTTCCAGTTCGTCTTCGATCCCGCCAACCCAGATGCAACCAGTACGCTTTGCCAGGAAAACCCTCTGACGACGCTCGCCGACGAGTTAGGCTTCACTTACGGCCAGTGGGCCCAGGGCGTGGATTCCAATGCCTTGGTTACAATTGAGCAGTCCCTGCATAGCGGCCGGGCGGTACTCATTCTGTACGGCGGCCCACGCTGGAGCCTGGTGACCGGCTACAGGCCTGCCGAGGAGCGAGTGTTGGTGCTTAGCCCCGGCGCACAGTCGGCCGTCACAGTGCCTGTCAACGATTTCATGCGCAACTGGCGGTCAGCCCCGGCCGGCGGTTTGTGGCGTCCAGCGAGCAAAAAAGGCTTCCAATTCGTCATAGACGAACGTGGTACGCCCTCTGATGACGCAACGGTGGCCCGAAGGTCTCTGGCACGGGCTGTCACTCTGGCCGAGCACAGGTCTGTCGCGGGGGTGCCGTGCGGTCGGGCCGCCTATGAAGCACTGCTCACGCAGGTGCGCCAGGCAGCGATGGTTGAAGGTGAACAACAGCGGGCGTACTTGGTGAAGTGGGCAGGCCGGCCGCTGCAGTGTCATATCTTTGCCCGCCAGCAGGCTGCCGGCTATCTGAGGGAGGTAAGCGGCGTGTTGACTGGGCTACAGTCGCAGGCTGCCGCCAACACGGCCGGGCGCTACGAGACGATTGCCCAGCAGTGGACAGACCTCGCCCAGGAACTGCGAGGCACCGCCGAGGACCAGACGATTTCTGAAGATCCTGTCATCTGGGCTAACATCTTGGTCTTGGCTCAGCGCGTTTGTGACGAAGAGTTGGCTGCGATAGAGGAACTGACCCTCGCAGCCGGCGGGTAGGACGGGCCTCAGCAAGAGAGCCACTGATGCTCTGACATAGGTCAATTATGCTACTACCATGGCAGGTACGCAGGAAGCTGGCGGCTCTGGGTCGCGGCGAAGCTCTGCCCGCCAGGCCAACGAAGCGGCACGAGCCGGAGCTGGCAGATAGGCCCCAGGTATTGTGGGTGCCGCCGGCCGAGCAGATGCCGCCGGGTCGAGAGATGGAGACCAAACTAGGGCCACTGCTCAGCCACCGCCTGGAGCTAGCCTGCGCCGGGGATTGGGCGCCGGGGGTGACTGAGCGCTCGCTGCGCAAACTGGCGATGGTGTGGCAGGGGCTGCTTGACCGGCCCCACAGCTTCTGCATGCTTGACATCGAAACGGCCGGCCTGAGTGGACAGGTGCTGTTTCTGGTCGGCTTGCTCCACATAGGGGCGCACGGCGTCCACATCCATCAGTTTCTGGCCCGCGACTATTCGGAGGAGCCGGCGGTGCTGGCCGAAACAGCGCGCCTGTTGGATGAAGCGGAACTGTGGGTGAGCTACAATGGCAGGACCTTTGATGTCCCCTATATTGAGGACCGGCTGCGCTACCATCGGCTGCCACCGCTTCGGCCAGTTGGCCGGCACCTCGATCTGCTAATAGAGGCGCGTAGAGAACTAAAAGCGGCCCTGCCGGACTGCAAGCTGCAGACGCTTGAAGAGCAGCTTTTCCATCGCGGCAGGCTTGGCGATGTGCCCGGTGAGCAGATTCCGGAGGCCTATCGCGAGTTCGTATTGACCGGAGAGACGCGTCAGCTTGCTGTCGTGATGCAACACAATCAGCTAGATGTCATTGCTTTGCTGGAGGCGGCTGCAGAGTTGCTGCCGAGAGTTGAGCAACGGGAGGAGTAACCTGGTGCACAGCACCAATGGACCAATCGAGAACAACGAATACCCCACACCGGCCGTCGGGGGTGAATCGCCAATCGAAGCGCCGCGGGCGCAGCGCAGAGCCGGCGTATGGCCTGCTATTATGCTGGTGGTGCTGCTCTTGGCTGCCCTCGCCGGTCTCACCAAACTGTGGCTGGACCGGCAGGCGGCCATCGAAGCACTGAGTGCGGCCCTTACTACTCTACCAGCAAAGGTAGGCGACCCGGATACACTGGAGCTGGTACGTCAGCAATTGCAGGTTATCGCCGAGGATGCTCAGGCCGGGCGTTTCGCGCTGGTCAAACAACGCCTGCAGAATCTGCGGCCACCGGCCGACACCAGACAGCCACCCAAGGACGAGGTGTTGTCTGCGGACGGCGAAGCCTTCCTTAGAGATCACCCTGATTTGCTCAGGCTTCTGCTCCGTTATGCGAAGCTCTCCGGGATGCAGTACTGAACGCCGCGCGGATGCGGGATGCCGATGCCGTCAAGGCGCGGCTTGACGACTACGCTCAACTCCTGCGCGAGGTTGGAGCCGACCCGGACTCTGCACTACCCGAGGACATCAGCGGTCCAGTGCGAGGCAAGCTGCGGCGCATACAGCAAGCGTTTCGCAAAGCACAGGAGGGAGGGCGAGACATTTCTGCGGCAGCAAAGCTGATGCCCCAGCTCGAGGCTGCCATGGACACCGGAGATCTGGAGAAGGCTTCGAGTCTGGCTGACGAGGTATTGAGCAAGCTCAAGAGCGCTCCTCAGGCGCGACGCCGGCTCCTGCCCCGGCCTGGACGCCCTGCCGGACCGCCGCCGGGATTGGCCCAACAGTTGCTGGGCGCCTTTATCTCGCTGGCGCAGGCGGAAGACCAGGATTTGGCCCACATCCAGGAGACGATTAACAACGCCAAGCTGGCAGTGTTGGAGAAGAATGCTGAGCAAGTAAAGGAGATTCTGGGCCGTGCCACCGAAACGCTCGGGTACATCTGGGCCCGGCGGCGCGATCTATCTGAAACCATCGGCGCAGCCATGGCAGCACACCAGCCGCAGCGAAAGCCAGGTCAGGAGCAGCCGCCGCAGCAGGAGCACAAGCCCCGGCCGGCTGGACCTGTTGCACGGATAATTGACTTCCTCCGCCGGGTACGCGGGCTATCCGATGAGGAATTCCAGCAGCGCGAGCGGGAACTGGCCCGCGATCTGTTGAGCGCCACTATCCCACGCCGACCACCACCAGAGGTCGTGCAGCAGATGCAACAGGAGTTGCCCCCGGATGAGGCCCAACAGACCCTTGACGCGGCCGCCGAGGCGCGCATCCGCGCCAAGCTACAGATAGCCGCCGAGCCATATCAGTTGCTGAAGCGTCAGGGCAAAGACACCGAAGAGCTGGACCAACGGTTGAAGCAGACACGCGAGGCTCTCTATGCCGGCGACTATGACATCGCGGAGCGGCTGATAGACGAAGTACTGGAGAAGCTGCAGA
>JALGTI010000144.1 GCA_029821455.1 Candidatus Zipacnadia bacterium
TCGTAGCAGAAGCGCTCAGGGATGGAGAAGAAGAACAGGCCGGATGTCAGCGGCACCCAGCGCAGCACGACAATCACTATCACAAGTATGATGCCTGTTTTCAGGCCTGCAATGCGGCGTACCCGGAGTTCTGCCGTCGTACTGTCCAAAGCCCCTACCACCCTCTCTCTGCAGACTATTATACCCCGGTGCAGCGTCTCTTGCACACCGATGAGTTGCACCGGCCACAGTCCGCAGGTTCTGCTATATGGTTTTTTCACTGTATAGCACACCACACCTGCTAAGAAAAGGGTCTGGGAACCGCCGCAGTTATGGCGGCCGGGTGCCCTTGACAGTATCAGTAATCAGCAATATACTACAGATTCCACAATGATAGCTAGCTGAGCGAGTAGACTGTGGATGTCAAACAACACGCAGTAGAGGCTGTCTGGTCATCAGGCGCAGAGTGAAAGAGTATGGAGCAGGCCGCAGGACCCAGGTTCGACGCGCGTGATTATGTACGCATAATCCGCAAGCGTAAGTGGCTTGTAGTCGCCATCAGCGCGATTTTCGCTCTGGTGGGGAGCCTAATCGCGATGAGCGGGAAGCGTGAGTACCGCGCTTCGGCTCTGGTGCTGATCAAGCAGCCAACTGAGGGGCTGTTCTGGCTGGGGGCCACTGCACCGGAGAAGCGCCGCCGCACTATCTCGATGGAGACCCAGGCGCGGATTGCCCAGAGCGAGCCATGCGCCCGCAAGACCGCCGAACGCCTGGCGGCTGCAACTGACTCACGTCTATCTTATGCCGTGGATGTGACGGCGATTCTCAGGTCAATTTCCACTAGTGTCATACCCCCTGACGTCCTGCGGATCCAGGCCCGTTCTGATAGGTACGGGCTCGCCATTGCCTTGGCTAATGAGACTGCCCGCTCGTTTGTGCTAATCAGCGGTGAGTATCAGCGCAAGGAAGAAAGCGACGCTACCAAGTTTCTCGAAGAGCAGTTGGCAGCCAGCGAGCGGGAACTGAGTGACGCGGCAAAGCGGATGACTGAGTACCAGCGCGCGACCGGTCTGCTGGCCGCGGATGCTGGCACAGCGTACATCCAGAGTGCTCTGGATACATTCCGCAGCGAGAAAGCGCGGGCAGAGACAGAGTTGGCCCAGGTGCAGGCCACGGCTAAGAAGTTCGAGGAACTGATAGGCGGCACTGCTTCCGCTACTGTTAGGGAAGTACCGGTCGTTAATCCTGTACGCCAGGCTCTGACGCAAGCGCTACAGAATGACCAGCTTGCTCTGACGCGGCTGCGCGCTCAGTACACGGATCAGTATCCGGCAGTTCAAAGCCTGCTGGCCCGGATCAGTGAGACGGAGGCGCGCGTTGCAGAGCTTCCCGCGACCATCAAAGAGCCTCAGGTGCAGACCAATAGCGTCCTGCAGACCGCTGAGAGCCAACTGGAAAGCCAGCGTGTTACAGCGCGCCGGCTTCAAGCTCAGATTGCCTCCTATGACCGCGCTATCAATAACCTGCACCAGGAAGCTCGCGAGCTGGTGGATAAGGAGAACGAGCTTGCGGGGCTTCAAGACGAAAAGCTGTTGGCCCGCGACCGGCACAGAGCGCTCCTGCAAGAGCTGAGCGTCAAGCGGCTGGAGGAGGCAACGACTTCCGAGGGTGATGCCATCATCATTGACCGCGCGGTCTCCGCTGAAGAGATCGGCCCCGACTTCGGAAAGACTGTCGTCTTCGCCGTATTCCTCGGGATCTTTGCCGGCATCGCTCTCGCCCTGGTCCTGGAGACCCTTGACGACACCATTCATAGTCCCGAGGACATTACCCGCTATACCCCTGCCGCCTTTCTGGGGATTGTACCACGGACTGAAGAGGTGGGCGAGCAACTCGTAACGATCGCCGCCCCCAAGAGCCCACCGGCTGAGGCGTACCGAACCTTGCGCTCCAACATTAACTTCGCCTTGGTAGAGTCTCCAGCACGGACATTCGTGGTCACCAGCGCCGGAGCGGGTGAGGGCAAGAGTTGCATCGCTGCCAACCTGGCGGTGGCCTTTGCCCAGGCTGGCCAGTCTGTCATTATCGTTGACAGTGACCTGCGGCGGCCAGTCCAGCACCACCTGTTCGAGTGTGAGGCAATCCCGGGCTTGACCAACGTGCTGGTGGGCGAAATGACCATCGGGGAGCTGCTGCAGGAGACCGGCGTTCCGAACCTGCGCTTGCTTGCCAGCGGACCCTTGCCGCCCAATCCCGCTGAACTCATTGACTCGGCGGCAATGGACGATGTGATCGCCCAGTTGGGGGCGATGGCGGACATTGTACTATTTGACTCTCCCCCAGCGATTATGCTGACCGATGCAGTAATCCTCTCCTCTAAGGTGGAACGCGTTATCCTGGTGGCCGAGGCTGGGCAGGTAACGCGCGATGCCTTCGGGGAGATGCTCCGGCTCATACAGCATGCACGGGGCACCATCCTTGGTGCTGTGCTCAACAAGCTCAGGCTCACCCCGGGCGACTATTACTACTACTACTATTACTACTATTACTCCGACTCCAGCCGCGAACCGACACGACGGCCACCGGGCAAAGCCGCGCCCCCAGGCGCAGAGACGAGTGCTGCTGAGGTCGAGGAGCAGCCACTACTGCCTTGGGAGCAGCCCGAATGGCTGCGGGAAGACAGCCAAGAGCGGGGTGAGACGCCAGTGCCTCTGGTGGAACCGCCTGACGCTGAGATGCGAGAACCATTCGGCGAGGGGCCGAATGCTGCAGATGAGCCTGCCCCGACTCCGCCAGAAGAACCGGAAGCAGAAACTGAGCCGCTCCTGGAACCGCCCTCCCTTGAAGAATCCCGCGATGACGAGGAACCGCCCCCGATGCCCTGGGACCGCCCACCTCCACGCGATCAGCAGTAGTTAAGAGCAGTCATTCCAAACCGGCTAGCTGAGGCCTCGAAGCCCGGTTCGGGGCCTCCATAATCTATGGGGCTGGTGGTGGTGTCGCGGGGAAGTGTGAGGTATCTGCCTGGTCCTCTGCGGTGCCCAACCATACGGTGATGATCAGACCGGCACGATGCAGCCAGGCAGTGGCGGCATCCTTGGTACGCGAGATACACGTTTGCGTGCGGTCAGCGAAGGTCGAGGGTTGACGCTCCTGCGCGGCCTGTTGTGGCAGGCAGCGCACCAGCCGCTCCCCATGCGCAACCACCCCCAGTTCACTGCGAGCTGCTAGCTTTTTCCCCGCCTCAGTGTGCAGGTACTGCACGCTGTCTCTCAGTTGCTTGTTCTGCTGCTGCAACTGCTGGTACTGGGTTCTCATCCTGATAGTGTCTGCGACTACCACGAGCCCCCGGCCGGTGGGCTGGAAGAGCTTGCCATGTGTTGCGAAAAGCAACAGCAAAAACGGCCCCAGGACCAACATTGCCAGTCTAAAGGGCCGTCGTTTGGTTTGTCTCATAGCATGCCGTGAGCCATCACCTCGAGGCTGCCTGCCCACCAGCAACCGCCCTCTACAGCCTCCGGGACAGTCTCACCTACCACCCATCGTTGATTTCTACGTTAGCTGCATACAGATGGGCCTTGCCACGTCTGCTTAATATGTCTTCACCGGCACTGTCAAAACTGCCCGGCGAATGCGAATCAATTCTCGACACTCACTGTGGCACTGAACTGCGGGATATCGCACAACGGACAATCATCTCCTTTGATGCGAGCCTCAAAGCCGGGCAACTCGTCGAGGTGGAAGGCTTCTGCCAGGGTAGGAAGCAGTAGGCCCACCTCTTGTGGCGCCACCTCCGCCCTGCGCTGTCTTGGCTGGGGGCGCCACACCATCAGGCCAGGTTCGGTAAGAGCATAGGGCAGGCCCTGGGCTGAGATAAGTTCAGCGGCGATGGCCAGATGCTCCTGCGCCCCGGACTTGTCGCCAGACCGCTCCAGCACCTGGGCGAGGTTCCAATGGGCCAGCGCATAGTCTGGCTGCTCGGAAACTGCCAAGTTGAGCGCATTCTGGGCGCGCTCCAGATCGGACTCCAACGCCGCCGCTACCCCCAGGTTGTTAGCGACCACGCTCCAGTCCGGGTATAGCCCATCACTGCCGGGAACATTATGGAGGACCACCAGACCCTCAGCGCCGGCCTCCCCGCCTTGCAGTGCCAGCTCCAGACCGGCATAGCAGTAGAATTCTTCCAGGTCAGGATCCGCCACAGAAGCGTCCACCAGACCTGAAAGAGGCTCTTGAGCGTAGCGCACGAACTCGGCTCGCAGGTCATAATATCCGGTCGCATAACGGGTGGCTGTCTTTGAGGCTCGCACCAAAGTGGCGGTCACAGGACTGGTGGACTGCTGGGCCAGCGTCGTCAGGTTCGCATAGTAACGGGCCGGCGCGTAGTCCGGGTCCATCTCAATAGCCTCTTCCAGGAGCGCGGAGGCCTTCTCCAGCTCGGTATAGTGCAGGTAGGCTAAGGCCATGTAGGTGTTAACCTCCGGGGTGGTCATTCCCAGCGATTTGGCGGCGCTCATGTGCAATAGCATCGCATCCATGTCGCCCAAATAGCCACACACAAGGGCGAGGTTGTAGTGCGCTGGGGGCAGGTCCGGCTGCAAGCGCACGGCCTTGCTCAAGACCGTCTTGGCGAGCCGCAGGTCGGCAATCTCAAGCAGCACCCTACCCAGGTCTGAATAAGTCTCTGCGTCCCGGCGCTGTAGTCGCGATGCCCAGCGCAGCTCATAGGCTGCATCAATGAGGTCTTGCCAGGCGCTGAGGGCGACTGCCAGTGCGCAAAGGCGTATGCGTGCCTCATCCGACGCCACTGCCACCTCCCCGGTCTTCATTTCCAGCGGCACAGCGGCTGTATAACGCTGTCCGGCTGCTTGGAGGACCGGGGCCGAGCCTAAAAGCCTGACCAGTACGTCATCCAGCTCGCTGAGGTCCTCGAGCTGTGCGATGAGATTATCGCGGGTTCCACCCATCGCAGGCTGGCGACGCAAGGCGTAGACTATCGCCCGAACAGCGCGTTCGAGCACAGGTAGTGGCGAGGGGCGCAGAGCCAGCGGGAAGTCGGCCTCATAGGCCCGGGGATCCATTGCGTCAAGCACTTTGAGGCGGGCACCCGCGGCGAAGTAGCCGACGATGGTGGCGGCTGCGTCCATTGCGTCTTCGTCGCTGACGTTGCCACCCGCGAACTCACTGCCATAGGTACGGATAGCCTCGCTGAGGTTGCCGCGCTCATATAGCGTAAGGCCTAACTGCTTGTGCACTTCCGCATCTGAGACGTCAATGCGCAGACCGTCACGATACGCCCTCACCGCTCCGTCCAGGTCCCCATCCTCGCGTAGCGCCCCGGCCAGCGTCACATAGTACTGCACGTTATCCGGCGCCAGCATAGTAGCCTGACCAGCCTCCCCACCGGCGGCGGCGACCTGACCACTTGCTCGCAGGGCCGCGGCCAGGTTGTTCCGGATGCGCGCATCACTGGGATCCAGGCGCGTCGCTTGCCGGTATGCTGATATCGCTGCGTCGAGATCACCTGTGGCCACCTGGGCGGTGCCCAGTGCATCGTGAAGCTGTGCATTGGACCGCTCCAGTTTGACCGCGAGTTGATACGCGTCCACGGCGCCAGCTGTATTGCCCATCTGCAGCAGTGCCCAACCCAGCGCGGCTTGAGCCGAGGCCAGCTTTGGGTCTAGCTCGGCAGCCTTGGCAGCTTGCTCGGCGGCGCGGGCGTAGTCGCGCCACTCGCCAAAAGCACTGCTGAGAGCCACCCGCACTTGTGCGTCGTTCGGCAGCAATCGCATCGCTATGTGCAGGTTAGCGATAGCTGCTTCCACGTTGCCTGCTTCCAAGAGCGCCTTGCCCAGGTGGAAGTAAGCTGACCCCAGGCCTGGCGCTAGGTGGATGGCGGTCGCATACTCCTTGATAGCCTCGTCTATGCGGCCCAGGCCTTTGAGGGCGTGCCCCAGGTTGACGTGCGCCACGGACCAGTCCGGATCGAGGTCCGTGGCCACCCTGAATTGCACCAGGGCCCCGGCATAGTCCTCGTTCAGCATCAGTTCAATGCCGCGCTGCAGATGTGCCTGTGGTGTGTCCGGCACAGACGTGGCAGGCGCGCGGAGGTCCAAAGCTACACCATCCGTGGCTGCAGAAACAAGTGTGGTGGTTGCCCCAACTGCGCCGACTGCCAGGCAGAGTCCAACAAGCATTGCGACGGTGGGGCACCTATAGCCTATCTTCAACATTGCTGTCCCTCCCAAGTGCGCCTCCGAGGAGCGCTATCCATACTAAGCAGTGGCTACACACATACTCACCACGCCATGGCCGCTCACACGCATGAGCGCGCTAGCGCCACAGCCCGGCGTTCTCGAGTCCGCCGCCCATCCCCTCTCAAGCACAGAGTTTACCCCAAACCCCCAAGAATAATCAAGTCCCTTCTTGAGCTTCTTACGAAATGGGACATAGTCAGTAGGGGGTAAGGCTTCTCTTTCTATCGCAGAATCTACTATGGGGACGAGTTTCATGCACTTAGCGAAACCCACGAGCGACATTCGCTAAGGCCAGCTATTCTTAGGTCAAGATGTCATAGCTGAAGAAACCGACACCATTCGTCAGGTGCCGAGGCTTTAGGTTCTGCCTGAAGGCAGAAAAAAATGCCGCCACCGAGCAGATGCGCTCACGTGGCGGTCTCCTGACCCAACAGGGAGGAGGAGGAGAGGCTTCACCCTAATCGAATTGTGGTGGATCTATAATAGCAGCGCCGTGTGGCAGATGACGGACGCGGATCGTAAGTTTCTCGGAACCCGCATCAAGGCCAAAGCCGGCGCTAATCTAAAAAAGGACCGCTGGCGACCGAGGTCCTGTTCCCAATCACCTCCGCGCCTAGCGGCAGCCCCCACCTGGGTTGCAACTGTCCCAAACCCCCCCGAAGCAGGAGCAAAGGATTTACGCTCATTGAGCTGCTGTATATTTACTGACAAATGACAGGGCCAAAAAGTTCCCGGTTTTCTCTGCTGTTTGACAAACCGTGACAGCCTTGACTACAATTCCCTGCTGGCTGCCTGCCTCTGGAGCGTGGAGCATTGTGATCTGCAAGCGATGTAAGGTAGCGATGCGGGAGATGCGGGGCACCTATCATAAGCAGCGCAAGTTCGTCTGCCCCCGCTGTGGCCGTGTGAGAATGCAGAACAAGAAGCGAGGCGAATAACAACTGTCCGGCAAAGCGGCGCTTTGGATAACTGGGGTAGTAAAGGGCACTCTGTTGCTGATAGCGTTGGTGGGCCTGTGGTACGGGGTATTCGTGTTGACAGGCCTCCTGTGGTGGAACGCGCCCGCTGGCGAGCCCGTACCGGCCCCGCAACCGCTGAGGCTTGAGACACCTGACACTGGGTGGGTGGATGTTCAGGCCTATCAGCGAACCCATCCGTACTGGAGTCC
>JALGTI010000145.1 GCA_029821455.1 Candidatus Zipacnadia bacterium
GGCGTCGGCCATGGTGAAGTTGACGAACTCGAAGAAGTCGGCGATCCAGCGCTGCTCCACCGGGTGCAGGAACTGGCCGAAGCGTGATTCGCGGCGTTCTGCTTCGGTGGGGATGGTGACCTGGCCCCAGTCGCTGATCTGCCGGGACCAGGCGCGGGAGAGACGCTTGGTGGAGTGATATCGTTGCTTCAGCCACGCGCGGAAGCTGCGCTCCACGCCGATGCCGAAGCAGGGCTCCCTGCTCCAGCCGCCGTGATAGAACCACTCGCCGGAGTTCTGAGCCCACGGGTGGTAAGCAATGACCACGTCGCCCCACTGCTCTTCGATGTGGCGGATGAACGCGGCCTGCCACTTGCAGGCTTCCCGCCGCCACTCCTCGTCGCCGACCCAGACCCACTGGTGGGAGCCGTCGGCAGCCAAGTGCCGGGCGGTGGGGTGCTCGGCGAGCCACCACTCGGGCGGCCTGACGCCGTAGCGGACCACGATGCGAGCGTGGGGATCGCTGTCGAGGGTCAGTTGGATAGCCCTGTCAACGCCGGAGTAGTCAGGCTGTTCGCCCCCGTGAGGCCAGGGACTGATCACGGCGGTGTAGTGGATGTGGATGCCGGCCTGGGCAGCGAGGGCGACCTGCTGCTGATAGATGGCCTCCTGCGCAGGGGTGCCCTGGCCCCAGCCCATGAACATGAGCGGGACGGTGCGGTGGGCGTTGATGACGAGCTGAGGCTGGCCACCTACACTGACCTCGGTAGTGACCACTTGTGCTAAACAACCAACGGACACGACCAGTAACATAGCGCTAATGAGTACAGCAACCACGTGGCCTTGCACCATCTTCCTCCTTAGAGTGTGCTGAAAAAGCCTGATGTTGTTATTGTAGCACACTAACGACCCGCAAGAAGGGCTACAGTCTCCATTCCACGTGCAATAGGAGACTGTTGCTAAAGTTACCTCTCTGCAAGGAGAGGTTGCGTTGTGGGTTTAGATTCAACCCAGTTATGACTGGCGGCTATTCAGTTGTAGGTGTCTGCGCCGCCCCATCGGGCTACTTGCAGGCCAGGTGCAGATTGGCCTGCCCTTCCACCTGACGGTCCGACAGGTCGTAGAGAAATTGCAGGAACACGACTTAGAACAGCACCAGCGGGTCCCAAGATGGGCGCCCGGTGTCGGGACAGTAGCACGCGCCCACCAGTTCGGAGACGAAAGCGAAATCTACAGTCGCGGCGATTCTGCGCAACAGATGCTCTGGAGCGGCAAGCTCGGCGTAGATCATCCCGAAGTAGCTGCTTTGGCGGCTGTGTTGGCCCTGCATGATGCCCTCCTGGTCATTATGCCGGACTCTGCAACTCATATCCTATAATACCCCCTCCAGAGTTGTCAATGGAGGTTTCGCAACAGTCTCTGTGGGGGCAATCAATTGCGCGCCGGTTTCCTAGGCCCCTCGCAAGCGGGAAGTCCAAGATAGAACGAAAACGGGGTTGACGCGGCGGTGTGGCTGCTGTATAATGCCGCCTGACAGAGGAAGCGTTGCATAACCTTAGGCCAACCCCCGATGGTCATGTATATACAGCAACAGCAGTTCTCCACTACAGCATCGTCCACAAGGTCCGTGGCAACCGCGCGGGCCGGGGCCTGTGCCGGCCAGCGGAGGGTCTACAGGCCTGGTGGCGGCGACATGCGGCCAGCCGGGCGCCGGGCAACGCCTCACCTCTCCCATACAACAGACGTAGCCGTACGAGCGTCTGAGAGCACATGACAGGCAAGCCATGAATTGGCTTGCCTGTTTACTCTCAGCCAATGTCCGCGGAGGCAGCGCTGGTGGCCTACGACCTTAAGACTGTAGACCTGATACGCGAGCGGATGGCGGTGGGGTATGTGGCTGCTCAGGAAGCACTGGAGGCCAGCGGCGGGGACGTGGTCGCTGCGCTGGCCTACCTCGAAAAACAACAGGGCGAGGCGGGGCAGGAGTTGGGGAAGCTAGTTCAGGAGATCATAGAGGAGGTGACGGAATCCTATAAGAAGCGTCGGATAGAGACCATTCGCATCAGAATCAAGGATCAAGTAGTTGCGGAGGTGGCGCTGGGAGTTGGCGGAGTGGAGGCAGCGGCGCTGACGTTGATTGCTGCGGTGGTTGAGAATCTGAGCATCGAATTTGAATACAGTAGCGGCGATGAAGGAACTGGCGAGCTTGCCACTACCACATCAACCTCAATGGCGGGAGCCGAGGTGACCCATGGTTAACGCGTCAGAGTTCTTCCGAGAGGCCTCAGGGCGCCTGGAGAGCCTGGACTACGATCCGCTGTCAGATGAAGAACTGGTGCGACGGGCGCAGGACGAAGCCGACGTCGAAGCGTGCGAGTACTTGCTGTACAAGTACCGCAACCTGGTCAGAGCAAAGGTCAAGTCGTATTTCCTGGTGGGCGCGGAGCGGGACGACCTGCTCCAGATTGGCATGATCGGCCTGTGGGAGGCGATCAACGACTTCCGGTCTGACAGGCATACCTCGTTTGCCTGCTTCGCCAAGGTCTGCATCCAGCGCCAGATGATTTCAGCCATCAAGGCTGCCACGCGCCAAAAGCAAGCCCCCCTCAATTCATCAGTCTCCCTCGAAGCTCCAGCAGCAGGCGATCATGATGACGACCGCCCGCTGGCTGATGTGCTCACCTCACGGCCTGAGGGCAACCCGGAGACGATTGTCCTGGGCCTGGAGGGGGAGCGCATTCTCCAGCAGTCGCTGCGCGAGCAGCTTTCTCCCTTCGAATGGGAGGTACTGACCGAGTACCGCACCGGCAAGTCGTACAAGGAAATGGCCGAGGAGCTTGACTGCAAGATCAAGTCGATTGACAACGCGCTGTCTCGCATCCGGCGCAAGCTGCCATTCGTAGCGCCCGAACGGTTAGGCGATATCCAGAAAGTACGGCTAGAAGCAAGCGGGGAATTCGCGGACGCTTAATCGTGCGCCCGCTGTCAGGCTGATGATAGGGCGGGCCAGGATGGCTCGCCCTATTGTACGCCCGGAGCCTGCGAGTGTACCCCACATAATCATGAAGCGAGGAGTGTTTGGACCATGCGCAACCCTATTTGCCCACTGCTGATCTGCCTGAGCCTACTGGTCGGTGCGGCTGTTCCGGCTTACGCCGCCGAGGCTCCGCCGCTGCCCTTTGTGGTCGGCGCCTGTGTGCGGGCTGAGGTCCCGCCGGTGATAGATGGGAAGCTGGATGATGCCTGCTGGCAGCGGACGCAGCCCCTGGAGCCATTCGTTAAGTTGACCCTGGGGACGCTGGCCGATGAGCAGTCTACCGCATACTTAGTCTATGACGATAAGCAGTTGTATATCGGCGTGCACTGTGACGAGTCGCAGGTGGACGGGGTCAAGGCTGACATCACCCAGCGCGATGGGCCAGTCTATGGGGATGATTGCATCGAGATCTTCCTCATCCCGCCGGACTCGCCTATTCTGGCCAAGTTTGAAGAGCGAATCCGCTACTTTCATCTGGTGACCAACACCCTGGGGACACGCTACGACGAGATTGGACTGAGTTCACCGAGGACGTTTGATGGCGAGTGGGAGGCGAAGGCTTCCATTGGCGCGGATAACTGGGAGTTGGAGGTGGCGGTCCCGTTCAGCGAGCTGGGGACGCGGATCAGTGATGGGGCCGTCTGGACGGGCAATGTCAGCCGCGCGCGGTGGCAGATTGGTGAGTATAGCACGTGGGCGCCAATCAAACGGACTTTCCACGATAAGAAGAACTTTGGGCGGATAGTATTCACCCGTGACCTGGCGGCGACGCAGGCAGGGATCCACAGATTGGAATTCACGGCCTTACAATCAGGATTGCTGCAACCGGCGCTTCAGAGCATCGCCAGTTCCGTGGCGAAGCTCAAGAAAGAACTCCACAAGCTCCCAGACAACTGCAAACCGACCGTCGAACGGGGCATCACAATCCTGAATGGTCAGCTCCGCAGGCTGCGAACAGAAGTAGAGGCACTCACCCCGGACGACTTCCGCCTGCGCTGGCAAGGCATATATCGCAAGCTAGAGCGCCTGGGCCAGCAGGCTAAGGACCGCGAAGACGAGGCCAGCATGTTGGCTGCGACCGGGGGCAGAGCGCGGCCGTGGAAGATATTCATAACCAAGGCCATCACCAACGACCGTCTGCTGGGCAACCGCTGGCCACGGGGCGCGGAGACTTTGCCGAGGCTGTCGCTGACTGCCTGCCCCGGTGAGTATGAGTCAGCTACCTTCTCAGTCTATGCTGTGCGAGATCTGATGAACCTGCAGGCAAAGATCAGCGATCTGAAATGCGGGCGGCACATCCTGCCGGCTGCGTGCGTGGAGCCGTATGCGGTCAAGTGCTGGTATCAGGGCGGGCGGAGTATCGGTTATGAGGGGGAAAAGCTGCTCACACCGGAGTTGCTGCTCAAAGACGATGACTTGGTGCATGTGGACTACCGGGCGCAGCGGAATTCCGTGCGGGCCAGGCCGGGCGCTGACGCGTATCTGGATGTCACCCTGGCGGATAGCTCAAATCTGAAAGGACTGGTGCCCCGGGATGCCGATACACTGCTGCCGCTTGATCTTCCCGCTATGAATCTGAAGCAGTTCTGGCTGACCGCGCATATCCCCGAGGACACGGCCCCCGGCTTGTATCGGGGCCACATTCGCATATCTGCCGAGGGTGTAGCGGTACGGAAGCTCCGCTTCCAGATAAGGGTCCTTCCCTTCAAGCTGGCCGACCCGATGCTGACGTACTCGATTTACTATCGGGCGAAGCTCTCGAAGGATGGGAAGCCTACCATCACCTCAGAGTATAAGTCGGAGGAGCAATACCGCGCCGAGATCGAGGACTTGAAGGCGCATGGGGTGCTGTATCCCTCCAACTACCAATGGTGGGATGATGAACTGCTGCCGCGTGTGCTGGAGATACGTCGCGAGGTGGGAATGCCGGGTGGGCCGTTCTATAACTTAGGCTGCGGAGCCGGTAGCACAACCGATCCGGCGCAGCTTGCCAGCAAGCAGGAAGAAGTGAAGAGATGGCTCGAACTGTGTAAGAGCTTCGGCTACGATGAGGTCTACTTCTATGGGATTGACGAGGCGAGAGGTGAGCAGTTGGCGTCGCAGCGCGCCTCGTGGCAGGCGGTACAGGAGGCAGGGGGGAAGACGTTTGTGGCTTGCTATAAGAAGACTTTCGAGGCGATGGGGAGCCTGCTGAACTGTGCGGTGTTCTCCGGCCAGCCGGACCCGGAGGAAGCCGAGAAGTGGCACAGTGTCGGCTCAGACGTCTTCTGCTACGGCAACCCACAGGTAGGCGTTGAGGAGCCGGAGACATACCGGCGCAACTTCGGCCTGCTGCTGTGGAAGGCCGGCTTCGATGGAGCGATGGACTATGCCTACCAACACTCGTTCACCCATGGCTGGAACGACTTCGACAATGTCACCTACCGTGACCACAACTTCACCTATCCGACGGTGAATGGTGTCGTTGGCACGATTCAATGGGAGGGGTTCCGCGAGGGAGTGGACGACGTGCGCTATCTGACGACCTTGATGGCGGCAGTTGAGGAGGCCAAGGAGGCGGGTGGCAAGAGGGCACGGCTGGCCGAAGCCACCGAGTCTTGGATACAGGAGATAGACCCTGGGGGAGACCTGGATGCGATCCGGCAGGAGATGATTCGGAGGATACTCGAACTGAGGGAGTAGCTCAACGTTGTCTTGTGAGTTGAGTGGAGGGCGGGCTGTTATGGCTCGCCCTCTTGTGTGTATGGGGGCTTTCATATACAATTGCAGAGGAGCCATCAGCGCTGCCCTGCGCAAACACTCCCTTCACTTCAAGATGAACAGGTGCCCATAGGAAGATGACATTTCAGGAGCTCTTCTCCGCCCTTGACGAATACTGGGCTGAGCACGGCTGCTTTATCAGCCAGCCCTATGATATGGAGGTCGGCGCCGGGACAATGACCGGCGACACGTTCCTGCGCTCGCTGGGCCCGGAGCCGTGGAATGTGGCTTACGTGCAGCCCTCGCGCCGGCCTACCGATGGGCGCTACGGCGAAAACCCCTACCGGATGCAGCGCTACTTCCAGTACCAGGTGCTGATGAAGCCATCGCCCGATGATATCCAGGACCTGTATCTGGGGAGCCTGGAGGCGCTTGGCATTGACTTGAGCGTGCACGATGTGCGCTTCGTGGAGGATGACTGGGAGGCGCCGACGCTGGGGGCGGCTGGCGTGGGCTGGGAGGTGTGGCTGGATGGGATGGAGATAACCCAGTTCACCTACTTCCAGCAGGCCGGCGGCATCCCGTGCAAGCCCGTCTCGGTGGAGCTAACCTACGGCCCCGAGCGGCTAGCAATGTATCTGCAGGGCGTGGACGACTATCGGGAACTGAAGTGGTCGGAGGACATTCTGTATGGGGAGCTGCACTACGAGGAGGAGCGGCAGTTCTCCATCTACAACTTCGAGGCCGCCGACATTGAGATGCTGTGGCGGCTGTTTGAGATGTATGAGACGGAGGCGTACACGCTGCTCGACCGCGAGGAGCCGCTGCCGCTGCCGGCCTATGACTATGTGCTGAAGTGCTCGCACACGTTCAACCTGCTGGACAGTCGGGGAGCGATTAGCGTGACCGAGCGGGCGGCGATGATCGGGCGGGTGCGGCGGATGGCCGGCCGCGTGGCCCGCGCCTACATAGCCCACCGCGAAGCGCTGAGCTGGCCGTTGATGAAGTGACGTATTGCCGTGTGATCCTCGTTTACTGGAGGTTAACCCAAATGGCTCGTCTAGCGACAATCAGCACAGCTTCGCTGCTGATAGATGATGAACCGTCGTACCCCAGCAAATGTATTGAGCGGGCGTATGAGGCGGCGGAGACTGCCGGGGAGCGGGGCAGTGATCTGATGGTGCTGCCTGAGGAGTTCGACGTCGTCGGTGGAGACGAGGAGAAGTCCCCTAATGAGATGGGCATCTGTGAGCCGATCCCGGACGGCCCCATCACCACGCGGATGCGAGAACTGGCGGATAAGTACAAGATGTACGTGATCCCCAATATCCGCGAGCAGGATGGGGATAAGAAGTACAACACCGCCGTGCTGATTGGCCGCGATGGCGAGATTGTCGGCAAGTATCGCAAGACCCACCTGGCGCCCAGTGAAGAGCGGGAAGTGCTGCCGGGTGATGAGCTGCCTGTCTTTGAGACGGATTTCGGCAGAATCGGGATCGCCATCTGTATGGACATCCACTACGAGGAGATCTTTCGCGTCTATGCCCTCAAGGGCGCGGATATTCTGTGCTGGCCCACCATGTCAATAGATTACACCGGCATGGCCATCGAAGCCCTGATGTACGCTCGCGCCTTTGACAACCAGGTCGGTCGAGCTATGTGCAGATGCCGTTCCTGACGGGCAAGTCCATGGGCCGGGGCTGTATCATTGACCCATATGCCCGCCCCATCGCAGATACAAGCCACAAGCCGGGTGTGGCCACGGCCACCGTTGACCTGGATGAGGGCTTTGAGTACTGGATAGCAGGGGAGCAGAAACTGCGTTGGCCTACGCTGAAGGAGGCGTACTTGGGGATGCGGCGCCCGGAGCTCTATGGGCCGATGGCCCCCAAGTTGCACAAGCCGGGACAGACCGAGCAAGAATAATACCGATACAGGATAAGGGTTATGCCAGAGGATCTGCTGTATGAAATCGGAGTCGAGGAGATGCCGGCCAATGCGGTGGAGCCTGCGCTGGAGCAACTGGAAGGGGCGCTGGTGGGCGGCCTGCAGAGGCTGCGACTGGAGCACGGGGAGATAACCACCTACGGCACGCCCCGGCGGCTGGCGGTATTGGTGCGGGCGGTGGCCGATGGGCAGCCGGACGTGACTAGTGACTACAAGGGGCCGCCGGCTGATAAAGCCTACGACGCCGAGGGCAAGCCGACTAAAGCCGCCGAGGGCTTTGCTAAGAGTCGGGGTGTGGCGGTCGAGGCGCTGGAGGTGCGCGACACTGAGAAGGGACGCTTCGTCTTCGCAACCGTCGTAGAAACCGGCCAGCCGGCCGGCGAGGTGCTACCGGGACTGCTGGCCGAGGTAACTGCCAATCTCACCTTCCCCATAACGCTGCGCTGGGGCGAAGGCGATTTTCGGTTCACGCGGCCACTGCGATGGCTGGTGGCCTTGCTGGGAAGCGAGGTGGTGCCGGTGGAGGTCGCAGGTGTCCAGGCGGACAGGATTACACGGGGCCATCGAGCAATGGGACAGGCGGAGATTGAGCTGGCCTCGCCGGATGAGTATTTGGAAAAGCTGGAAGCTAACGGCGTGGTAGCCGACTATCGGCGCCGCCGGGAGATGATAACAGACGCTGCGAATGAAGCAGCTACCCAGGCAGGTGGAACGGCGCGGCTGGATGCTGAGCTGTTGGATGAGAATAACTTCCTGGTGGAGTGGCCGGTGGCTGTGCTGGGGCAGTTCGATGAGAAGTACCTGAAGCTGCCGGCCGAGGTGATTGTCAAGGTGATGCAGGGGCATCAGAAATACTTCGCGGTGGAGGATGAAGCGGGGCAGCTACTGCCGGCGTTCATAGCCATCTGCAACAATGCACCGGAGAATATGGACCTGATTCGTGAGGGGAATGAGAAGGTGGTCGCGCCCCGGTTGGCGGATGTGGAGTTCTATTTTGAAGAGGATATGAAGACTCCCTTCACCGAGCGAATCGAGCGGCTGGCGGGCATCACATTTATGGAGGGGATGGGGACGCTGGCTGATAAGAGCCGGCGGCTGCGTCAACTGGTCCGGGATATTGGGCGGCAACTTGAACAGGTAAGCGAGGAAGATATTTCGGTGGCTGAGCGGGCGGCGGAATTGTGCAAGTGTGACCAGACGACGAT
>JALGTI010000146.1 GCA_029821455.1 Candidatus Zipacnadia bacterium
GTCAAGCAGCCCACCTGGGCTTGTAATCAGCCGGTTGGGCGGTAGGTTCGCGTTGGCGATGCTGGCCTGATGCCACACCCTGACGCCCTTGGGTCGGGCAGGGCCGGTGTCGTTGATCTGGTACAGGTGGTTACGTTCTCTGTCCAGCGCAATATCCATCGGCGCATCAATGTCGGTCACTGGTCCCGTGAGCACATTTCTAGGGGCCACATTGTCATCGGCGGTGTCAACGTCATCGAACGCCAGGATGCTGTTGCCATTGCGGTTGGCCACATAGAGTCTGTCGCGGTTAAGGTCAAGCTCAATGCCGTATGCATTGTCAAGCTGTGTGGCTACACCGTTGATGTTGCGGTCAGGCGTGGCAGCGCCATCAAGTGTGCTGGCATTGTTGAGCACCCATATCTCGTCGCCCACACATACATACAGGCGGTCGTTATCATCGTCGAGCGCCAGATCACGGCATGAAGTCACACCAGTGATGGCACGATCCGGCGCTGCATTATCATCCACCGTCGCGGCATTGTCCCACACGTATACCGTACCGTCCCCGAGGTTGGCAACATAGAGGATATCGCGATCGGTGTCCACAACGATACCCCTCGGACTGGTTATCGGCACTGCTATGCCTTCAAGGGTGCGGGTTGGAGCAGTGTTGTTATCAACGCTCGACGCCGGGTTGAAAACGAAGACAGCGTTCGCTAGGTCATCTCCCACGTAAAGATCGTTGTCGGAGGTGACAACATGGTTGGAGCATGTGGTCGGAAACTGGAGACCGGTGGCGGTGCCGGCCAGGTACCGATTGGGCGCAATTTCGCCGCTGAGGGCGGCCGCACGGTGGTAGATCGCGACACCGTCCCCAGCAGTTACATATAACGTCCCGCCGGCTCCAAAGGTGGTGCCCCCGCCACCACATCCCCCGAGGCCCAGTCCTGCGACTGCCACACAGGCTATCAGCCCCCATCCAAGCTCTCTACGCATATCCAACACGCCCTTTCTGTCTGAATTCTGCAAGACCCGCCGCTGTATAGGGAGACGCGGCCTCACTATGTCTTAAGATTCCAAGCGCGCGCGCCGATACCTTCTTGGTAAGCCACTCGAATCGAACCAATGGGACGTTCCTTCCCGAGGCACGGCCCCCCGGATGCCAAGGGGAGGAACCAGGCGGGCGCCGCATACTGTTGCGGCGCCCGCCGCCTCCTGAAATACGCGCTGTCTCGCTCATTATCTCTGTGGGTTACCAAAGCACTACGGTATGTAGCCCAGTCCACGGAGGCGTCGCTCAACCTCAGCACTAACCTGTCCCTGCTCCGCCTCTCCAGCCGGCTGCATGCTGTCCAACCACTGCTCCGTGGCTTCTCTGAGGCCGGCGCACATATCAGGATGGTCGGTGCTAAGGTCGCGGGTCTGTGACGGGTCAGATTCCAGGTCATATAGCTCTTCGCGCCCATTAGCCCAAGTGATGAACTTGTAGCGCAGGCCGCGAGCCGACTGCACATCCTGACCGTAGAGGGCGAAGTCGAAGTCGGGGTGGCGGGGCTGTTCGCGGGCAACCCTTTCCGGCAAAGGCGCTCTGCGCTCAGAGAAGGCCAGCGGATGGCCGTCGGTCGGGCGACGCGCAGAGAGTATGTTGACAGTGCCAGCGGCGCTGGGCAGCAGCCCCTCGGCCCCTGCCACCTCGCACAGGCTTGCGGGCAGATCGCGCAACTGTACGATGCCCTCCATTTGCAGTCCTGACTCCAGGATGCCCGGGGCCATCACCAGCATCGGCACATGCACAATTGGCTCGTCGAGGCCAAAACCGTGGCCCACCAGATGGCGTTCGCCCAGCGATTCCCCATGGTCAGCCACCACAATCAACACGCTATTGTCCAATTCACCTAGCGCGCGCAGCCCAGCCACAAATTGGCCCAGTATCAGGTCCTGGTAGACCACCATGCCATTGTAGAGGCGCTTGATGATTCCAAGCTGGCGTTTGGTGTAGGTGGCCGAGAATTGGAAGATGCGCTTGGCCGCCTTGATGGTAGCGTCGCGCTCGGCGGCTGAGACATCCGGGGGCAGAAACTTATCCAGGTAGGGCCGCGGCGAATAGTAGGGCATGTGCGCGTCGTTGTAGTGCAGATATGCGAAGTAGGGGCGCGGGCAGGCCCGGAGGTGTTCCAGCATAGTCGCATTGCACCACCTGCCGCCCTTGTCGGCGATTCGCCGCACCTTAGCCCAGTAGCGGGCCACCTTCTCCCACAGCGATCTCTCGTGGCTGAAGCTGTGATAGACCTCAAAGCCGCGCGTGTAGCCCAACTGCTCCTGGGTGTAGACATTGGCCGAGACCCCCACTGTATGATAGCCCGCCTGCTTGAGGCATTCAGCCAGCACGGGCGGCTCGGAGGGCAGGCGCATCGCAGCTTCGGCATTGTGCTCACGCCCGCACAGGCCGGTGAACAGCGAGCCGACAGAGGCAGCCGTGAGGCCGCCATCGGCAACGGCATTGAGGTACAGGCCGCCCTGCTCGGCCAGGGCGTCGAAGTGCGGCGAAATACCGTCATCACAGCCATACGCGCCGATGTGATCCCACCGCACGCAGTCTATGATGATCAGAATGATATTCGGTTTGTTGGCCATAGCCTCTACCTTTTGCGGCACTGAATATCACAGCCTGTAGCTCCTACAGCACGGTTAGTTCACAGCAGCTATTCGCCGTCACTATCCGGCAAACCTGTGCAGGTGATTGAGCAAACAGAGCGAAATAGCAAGGTGAGTATGTGTAATGAGCCCGAACAAGACCGGGCCGGGAAGCTGAGAAAATCCACCAAAGGAGGACGTGCAATGAGGACATGGTTTGCTGTGCTGATGATTGCTGGCCTGTCGTCTGTGTCTGTTGTCGCTGATGACTTTGAGCCGCTGCCGCCGCCGGAGTGGCTGAAAAGCTGCGAAGTGTACGTATTTGGCTGGCCGTATCCAGCAGATCCGCACGACATCACCGAGGAGATGTGGAAGGAAGCAGGCTGTGTTCCACTGCGGCCGCATGTCCCGCACATTGAGGAGCTTTTCCGCGCCGGGTCGGCCCGAGGACTGTTAATGCTGCCATATACGACGGTATACCGTCACCGGTGGGAGGAGCACCGAGGCGGGCTGTACACGCACAACATCCCTCACTTTGAGCTGAAAGATCACCCGGAGTGGACGGTGTTCAACGCGGACGGCACGCACAAGCACTCGTGCTTCTATGATGAGGAGACGAGCCACGAGATGGAGATGTGCCCGAATTGCCCCGAGTACGTTGAGGTGTGCCTCGAGCACTTTCGTATGCTGCTCGAGATGGGAGCAGGCGGCTTCTTCATTGACAACACTCCTGGGTCTCCCGAGTGCTACGGGGAGAGACTGGGCAAGCACCAACACATATTCCCCGGCATTGACCGCCAGCGAGAGGCCCTTCGGGATCTGATGCAGCGAGTGCAGAAGCTGTGCCGGCAGTACAACCCCAATTTCGTAACGATGCTGAATTGCGGAGCGGGCCCGGCCTGCCGGTATCTCGCACCCGCGTGCGACCTCATCATGTGGGAGCAGTACATAATCCCCTGGAATGAACAACTGCGCATGAGCACTTGGGAGCAGGTGCGGCCCATGGCCGAGAAGTGGCGTCCGCTCTCGGAACAGGGCCACTACCTGGCCCCATACAGCTACGTGCGCGTTGGCACCGACTACGGGCTCAAGAATGACTGCTTCTACACCTACACCGCGGCGCGGCTGTCGGACTTCATCTGGTCGGGCGGCGCCGCGTCCGGCAGCGATCCCCGGGCCGTGCTCTACCGAACGCGGTTAGGCAAGCCACTGGGCTGGATGTTTCAGCGGTCGGGAGTGTGGGTGCGACTGTTTGAGCGGGGCTTTGTCGCGCTCAACGATTCCGGGGAGGTGCCTCTGCAGTTGTATCGCGCCTGGGGCACCGCGCCCAAGACCAGCTTCCGCAAGCTAGTGCCCCTGGCTGCAGTGTCAGATGATGCCGAGCCGGAGCTGCAGTTCTACTCGATGAACCGGCGGGGCGACTTCACCGTGACAATAACTGTCAATGGCAACGTGGTCAAAGCCTACAAGCCCGAAGACCTGAGGGCCGCGGCGGAGATAGGCTACGCATGGCGGAAGGTGCCGCTAGACCGCTCCATAGTGGCTGAGAGCAACGAAGTGGTCTTCACCATCGAAGGGCAGCCTGATGAACACTGCAACTTCTGGCTGCGGGTAGATATGGCTCGGAACGAGGGGCATTCGTCCTATGCGCCGGATGGCGAGAACTTTGTCAGCGACGATCTTAGCCCCATCAAGGATAAGCAGCCCGGCGAGTATATGGTGCGGATAGTCGGCAAGGGTGTGCAGCAGGTGCCGGGGGAGGACCCAACCACCCGGGGCCAGACCAGAACCCTCCGACTACGCTGGCTGCCGGAATGGAAAAGCCTGCAGGACGTGTATAGCGGGGAGATGCTGGAACCTGTTGAGGGGTCAGTGGTGAAGGTCACCATTCCTCCACAGTCTGGTCGTGTGTACGCGATGCCGTGAGGTCATTCAAGCGACGCTGCTGACGATAGACGATGGATTTGCGCATCTCGATTGTTAATTACAACACGCACGACTTGCTAGATCGCTGTCTGGATTCTATCTACGCGCATCCGCCGGATGGCGAGTTCGAGGTGGTGGTGGTAGATAATGCCTCGGATGATGACAGCGTGGCGATGGTGCGCCGGAAGTATCCGCAGGCGCGGGTTATCTCTTGTGATGCGAATCTGGGTTACGCTGCGGGCAATAACTTGGCCCTCAAGGACAACACCGCCCGCTATGCGCTGATTCTCAACAGCGATATCGAGGTGCATCCCGGCGCACTGCAGACCCTCATTGAGTTTATGGATACACATCCGCAGGCCGGCATCTGCGGGGCACGTCTGATTCTCCCCGACGGCTCCATCCAGCTCTCGTGCGCACCAGAGCCGAGGCTCCGACGATTCGTGGCCCAGCAGATGTTCCTGGACCGCATCAGGCTGGCGAAGTACCTAAGCGCGGAATGTTGGGCAGACGTGGCAGCGGTGACCGAGCCGATTGAAGTGGAACAGATTAGCGGGGCCTGTATGCTGTGTCGCCGCCAGGCCATCGAGGCGGTCGGGCCGATGGATGAGGGCTATTGGATGTACTGGGAGGACACGGACTACTGTCGGCTGCTGCGCATGCAGGGCTGGACGATTCACTATGTGCCGCAGGCCACGATGTCGCACGTACGAGGGGGGAGTTCGTCCCGGACTCGTGCGGAAATAATCGCGACCCATAACCACGCGGCGGTGCGCTACTTCAGGCGACACCAGGGCGCTGTGGCCGGTCTTGCAGCGCGGCTGATTGGCCTGGCTGGCGGTGTGCTGCGGCTGGGCATTTCGACAGTGGTGACAGTGGCCACGCTGGGGTTGGTCGCCCACTATCGCCGCCAGGTCGCCTTGTTTGCACGAACGATCTGGCTTACCATCTTGCCTCCCCAGAATTCCAGAGCTAGCAGGCATGCATGACCGGCCGATTCCGAGGAGTGAGACAGCGGTGGAAGGAGATCAGAATGGCACAGAAGGTAATCCTTGATACCGACATCGGCGATGACATAGATGATGCCTATGCGCTGGCGTTTATCCTGGGGTCACCGGAACTCGACTTGCTGGGCGTGACAACGGTGTTCGGAAACGTGACGGCCAGAGCGCGGCAGGCCAAGACCATCCTCAAGTTGGCCGGGCGCGAAGAGATCCCGGTGGCAGCCGGTTGCGGGGCAGTTATGTCGCCACGGGTCACACACATCAGGCCTGACCTGACTGCTGGACAGGTTTCGCTAGGGCAGGCCGCGCAAGCATTGCTTGAAGATGCCAGGCCGCGTCAGGATGACACCGCACTCCCGCTCGAACAGCTCACGCCACTGCATCCGTCACACGGTGTTGATTTCATTATTGATACTCTTATGTCCGGGCAGGGAGATATAATCCCCATAACCATCGGCGCGATGACCAACCTGGCAATGGCTTTGGTGAAGGAACCGGGCCTGCTAAACAAGATCCCCCGCCTCGTCTCGATGGCGGGAGCATCTGACAGACAGCAGGCCGAGTGGAACATCCGCTGCGATCCCGTCGCGGCAGCTATCGTCTTCAATAGTCAGATCCCAATGACCGTCGTCGGCCTGGATGTTACGACCCAGTGCCGGCTCACGCAGACCCAACTCGACAAACTCGCCGCCTCTGACCGGCCGGTGGCAGAGAATTTGACGGCTGCTACCAAGGCGTGGGGACATCGCTTCCCGCTACTGCACGATCCACTCGCCGTCGAGACATTGATCCAGTCGGATCTGGTCGAAACGCGAAATGGAACAGTAACAGTCGAGCTGAGCGGCGATGCCACCTATGGCTACACCACGCTTAGCCCAGCCAACGGAGACCAAAGCGGGCCGCACGACATTTGTGTGTCTGTGGACGCTGACAGGGCCTGTGAGCTCTGGCTGGCGCGGGTGTTGAGTCTCTGACAGCTATAGGCGCATCTACACAGTGCAACTGCCCCCAAGGGGTAGCTTGCGGACGGCTGTTGCAGACAGGAGGTAGGACCCAATAGCTGAACAACGCCTTGAGGCGGTGAATGACCGAGCCAGGCAGCCCCGGTTCCGGGCTATCACCATGGGACTAGGGCTGATTGTGCTGCTTGGGTGGCTGGTACCCTATATCACCTTCATAGTAAAGACCGGGGTTGTCAGTATGAGCGGGTCGTTCGCGTGGGGCCAGATTCCGACAGCACCTTTCCTGGTCCTGGTCTTGCTGGCTCGCATCACGGCGCCGGGGGTCAACAGGCTGCTGCGGCGCGTCGGATTAACTATCAGCGACACATTGATGTCGTATGCCATGGTGCTCTCTACCCTCACCCTTTGTACGGCGGGGATGCTGTGGTACGTGCCCAGCCTCATCAGCGTTCCCTTCTATGCCGAAGGCGGGCACCCAACCTGGGCCAAGCAGATACTGCCGCACCTGCCTGACTGGATGCTGGCCGGCAGTGAGCCCGGGCAGGAACGCCTGGTGCGGCATCTATTTGAGGGTACTCCCAGCGGCGCACCGGCAGTGCCGTGGCGGATGTGGCTGGGGCCAATGGCTGCCTGGCTAGGCATGCTGGCCATGCTGTACTTCACGGCGGTCTGCATCACAGGGATGTTCCGACGGCGCTGGTTTGAGCAGGAGCACATCACCTTCCCATTTGCAGAGCTGGCCCTGGCGGTTGGGGCAGCGCCCAGCACCTGGGACACCAAGCGGGGCATCTTCCGCGAGAAGCTTATGTGGCTGGGCTT
>JALGTI010000517.1 GCA_029821455.1 Candidatus Zipacnadia bacterium
TCCAGTTTGACGAGACGCTCAAGGATATCGAAGAGCGGGAGTTCTACGATGATTTGCGTACACTCAGCCAAGAGCTTATGAACGACAGTTCGGTCAAGCACAGACAGTTCGACGGTGATTTGCAGGAAGCGGCACGGCGCAACTGGATATTCTTCGCCGTCGGGTACTACCTGGTATCCACCGAGATTGCCCTGAAGCACTCATTTCCCGCCTCCGAACTTGGTGCAGAGCTGGCGCTCATCGAGGCTCACCAGGGCTTTGCAGAGAGTCCGCTATTCAAGTACAAGGAGGACTACTCGCAATATGTCCCGCGCGGGCACTACACCCGGGACTACTCGCAATATGTCCCGCGCGGGCACTACACCCGCAGCGAGGAGTTGAAGCGCTACTTCAAGGCGATGATGTGGTATGGGCGGATGGCATTCCTACTCAAAGGCCGGGACCTCGACCCGACCGCGCTGGTCTCGGCGGAGGACGCCCGCATTCAGACCCTTCAGGCCTGCCTGATTGCTCAGAAGCTCTACGGCCCCGATGGTGACCCCGATCTGGCAAAGATTTGGGACCGCATCCTACGTGGGGATCGCCGATGATCTGACGCCTTACGAATATGCGGAGGCAATTAGGAAGGTCTATGGCACTGCGGTCGCCTGGGAAGAGTTGGCCGATGAGGCGAAGTTGCTCCAACTGAAGGGCCACCTCGCCAGCCTGCGTTCGCCGCAGATCTATGGGGGAACTGGCAACATCGAGATACTCCCGCCCTTCTCGAAGGCTGACCTGGCTGAGAATCTGGACAAGACCAAGGGCCTGCGGCTGATGGGCCAGCGCTTCATCCCCGATTCGTATATGCTCCAGCAACTCGTCTTCCCGAGTGTCGAGGGCTTCACGGGAGAGAATCAGCCCTTCACGATGGTAATGACCCCGCTGGGCCCGGTGCGGGGCTTCCCGCGCGGGCTGGACGTGATGTCGGTGCTGGGCAGCCAAAGAGCGGCGGATACATTGGAGGCCGCCGGCGATACCGCGTACGCCAAGTACGACGAGCGCCTCGGAGAGTTGAATGAGAAATTCGCTGCTTTCACGCCTGCCGAATGGAACCGCAACCTCTACTGGAGCTGGCTGTACGCGCTCCAGGCGCTCATCCAGGAGCGCGGCGAGGGCTATCCCAATTTCATGTGCACTGAGGCGTGGCAGGACCGGCAGCTTAGTGCGGCCCTGGCCTCCTGGGCTGAACTGCGCCACGATACGATCCTGTATGCGAAGCAGAGCTACACAATGGTGGGTACAGCCGGGAGTTCTATGCCCGGTTGCTGACATTGACCCAGATGACTGCGCGCGGGCTAGGTGATATGGGCGTGCTTGACGAGCAGGCGACCGCGCGCCTGACGGCGCTGGAAAACATCCTCCAGCAACTGCTGGACATCTCCATCAAAGAGCTTGCTAACCAGGAACTCACGGAGGAGCAGTACAGCTTCATCAAGCACTTCAGCAGCGCTCTGAGTAGAGCTACCGCCGGCGTTGAGGAGACTGGCTCCAAGACCACGATGATTGCCGACGTGCACACCGATGGCAACACTAGCCAGGTGCTCGAGGAGGGTGTGGGGTACGTCCAGACCATCACCGTGGCGTACCAGTTGCCCGGTGGCCGTGTGGCGGTGGGTAAGGGGCCGGTCTTCAGCTACTACGAGTTCAAGCACCCGATGGCCGACCGCCTGACGGATGAGGCCTGGCGCGAGATGCTTGAGAGGGGTCGAGGGCCTGAGCAGCCAGAGTGGACGGCGAGCTTTAGGGCGCCGTAAGTGGGGGGACCTCGGCGCGGCTGGCAGCACGGCGCCGGCCGGCAAAACGCTGCATGTCCCTGACGCCTTAGTCGTCCAGGTGCTTTTCGAGGCACACGAAGATGCTGACGATGCTCATCCCGGCATCGAGATACAGCTTCTGCGCCGGGTTCGTGGGCCCGGTCATCAACTCGAAGAGCCGTGCGCCACGCTGCTTGAAGTTCTGCAGGCAAAGGTGGAAAAGGGCCCTGCCAATGCCCCGGCCTCGGTGAGGCTCGCAGACGCCAATCAATTCGAAGTCCGGAAACCCACACTCAGACACCGTAAGCGGCCCGACGAAGCCGATCAATATTCTCCATCCCCATTGCCCTTGGCCTCCAACGTCACGTAGACGTGGATCAGGGTCTGGCCGCCGTTGAGCCATATTATCTGCTATCGGCCCCTGCCGGTGACGGCGCGTTCCTAGATCAGATGCGGCAGACAGCCAGAACCCTGTTTGTGGCCCGTGGTGTCACGGCCAACCTCCCCAGCAAAGGGTATGGAATGCCCTGTCCATCTGATGTAGCCGGTCGGCTCCGCCATACCGTCCAGCATGATCAG
>JALGTI010000147.1 GCA_029821455.1 Candidatus Zipacnadia bacterium
CCGAGCAGGGTTTGGCCAGCCGCCACGTCACCGTGACGCTGGTGGGCTCTTACCCCACCATTTCACCCTTACCAGGACCCGCGCGCCCCAGCCTTCGCCTTTTGAGCTGGGCTGCTGACGCCGGGCTTGCGACACGGGTCGCTCCTGGCGGTATGTTTCTGTGCCACTTTCCATCGGGTCGCCCCGCCTGGGATTTCCCCAGTGCTCTGCCCTGTGGAGTCCGGACTTTCCTCACCCCGAGTTACTCGGGGCGCGACCGCACGACCCACTCTCCACTATCATTATACCCAAATGCCACTCTCCACTATCATTATACCCAAATGCGCCTGCAAAGGCGAGATTCACTTCTCACCGACCGTAGGCCACACTCCCAGCGCCCAGTAAACCTACCTGAGAACCTACTTCCAAAGAAGAGCAAAGGAGCAGGGTGCTGGGGTATCACGCGCGATAGATCGAACGAAGATCCGACTTGTGATCCTGGACCTGAATGGCTCGGAGAGCCTGGTGCAGGTTGACAGCGGCGAGGTAAACAGGTGAATAATTGGTGATCTTGCCTATGCTGAGAGAACAACGCGCCTCCTATCTGCACCAAAGTGCCAAGGCCTGCTGAATTCGTCGCGCTAAGCTGCCACGGGCCTTCAGTTCTTCGATTCTTGCAAGTAAACAGCCGGCCCTGCGAGGAATTCATGTAGCCAGCAATGAAGATTACACCCAGCAAGACCCTTTGTGGGAAAGGTAGACAGCGGATGCACAGCATAACTCAGCGACTGGTATGGCTCTTGGCGCTGACACTGACTGTATCTGCGGCAACTGGAGTGGGAGCTGTACCAGCGGCTGAGAATCCGGTCCCGAATTCAGGTTTTGAGGAGTTGGATGAGAGTGGCTTCCCCGTGGGCTGGCGTGGTTCGCGCCAGGTGTATAGTTCCGCGACCGAATCCCACAGCGGTGAGCGCTCCCTCCACTATACTAACGACGACCCGCAGCAGTACGAAATGTGCGGGCAAAGCATAAAGCTGAAGCCCGGTCGTCGCTACCGCATCAGCGCTTGGATCAAGACCGAGGATATCGCCGGTCGCGGAGGTGGAGCTACTCTTTGCCTTGAGTGGTATAAGAACGGCAAATATTACGGCGGCACCTACCCCGGCGGTCTGACAAGGACAAATGAATGGACACACTGGGAAGCGGTAACCGAGCGAACGCCCCGCGAATTCGATAGTACCACCATAACCTGCTACGTGCGCCCGGGTATGACCGGCCGCGCGTGGTGGGATGATGTCAAGGTCAACGAACTACCTGGCCCGTTGATGCAGTTCACGGTTCTGGAACCCAATTACCGGGGCTGGATGTATGGCGACTGGCCACCGGTGATCCGTATGGCGTTCGACCTCAGTCTTGCTGATTATGGCCTGAAGACAGAGCAGGTGCTGGTGCGTGTCCGACTGCTTGGTAGTGACGGGGAGCAGGTCCTGTTAGAGCGTGACTTTGAAGTGCGGCACGATGAATTCAAGGCTTCATTCCCACGCCCGCCGCTGGAGCCAGGACAGTATTCCATCGAGGCCAGGCTGGTGAACCGCGCAACCAACGAGGCGTTGACGACTGCCGCCGAACCGCTGCGGCAGTGGGAGGGCGCCATCTCTCAGGCGCGCTGCTGGATTGATCGCCATCAGCGGCTGATCGTGGACGGTGTTCCCTTCTTCCCGCTTGTGATGTATGCTGGTTTACCGAAACCGGGGAAACTAGGAAGGGTGGCCAAGGCCGGGTTCAATTGCCTGATGCCCTACGACGTGGGTAAGAACCCGCCCGAAGTGGCTCGCGACTACCTCGACGTGGCAGAGCAGGCCGGGATAAAGACCATCTTCTCTACCAAGGATCTGTACGAGGAGTGCCAGTACTTCCCCCGAAATGGCCTGGGGCCCTGGCAGGGCGAGGAGGAGATCCTGCGGGGCATCGTCACGGAGTTTCGCCATCATCCCAATGTGCTCGCCTGGTATATCTGTGACGAGCTGGGGATCCACATGGTGGATCGGATGAGGGAGCACCGGCGGATGATGCATGAGCTGGATATTGACCACCCGACCTGGGCGGTTATCTGCTACTTGAATGACGTGCGCCAGTACCTGCCGAGCTTCGATGTCATCGGCACTGACACTTATCCCGTTCCTGGTGCAGTGAGTCGGGTGGGGGAATGGGCCCGGGTCACCCACGAAGAGGTCTATGGCGCACGCCCTGTGTGGATGGTTCCGCAGATACATAACCTCGAAGCGCATAGCCATCGCGATTTGCGCCCGCCAACCCTGGCCGAAATGCGCAACATGGCCTACCAGTGCGTATGCGAAGGCGCAACCGGTCTGGTCTTCTTCAGTCTCTTCTCTCTGGGGGGGACCCGGATGCCTCGTTCGAGGAGCGCTGGGCCGATGTCAAGCGCCTGGGGCGCGAACTCAGCGAGCTGATTCCCATCTTCCTGTCGGTGGAGCCTGCTCCGCGTATCAAGGTGCGGGGTGATCATCTGCACTGGATGGTCAAGTCGCACGAGGGCTGCACATATCTATTCCTGGTCAATGACCAGCAGGACGCGGCTACCACGGCGACGTTCAGGCTGCCAGGCGGAAGCGAAGACATCCGGCTTGACGGCAGTCTGGTCAAACTACAACGCAATCGCGTTGGCGCTTCTACCCTGGAACTGCCCCCGCTGCCGGTGCGGATACTGGAGATCAGGTAGTTGTGGCCATCTGCAAAGAGATTGGGACGAATGATGGACAAGGGGTTGATTTGGTCTTGCTTCTGGGTGTGGGTAGGTAATAGCAGCAGAAGCAGAGTCACAACCAAAAGCGGCGGCAGAAGTGAAAGCAGAATCAAACCCCAATGACTCCTGGTCCAGGCTTCTGCACTGCGGCAGGCCGATGCCCAGGATGGTCTGGTGCTGCCGAAGGAGATGGCCCATTGGAGTCTGACCAGTCTGCGGGAGCGCCTTATCAAGATTGGCCCGAGGCTAGTACGCCACGCGCGGTGCATAATCTTCCAGATGGCCGAGGTGGCCGTACCCAAGCAGCTCTTTGCGAGCATCTGGGGGCCGATCTGGGCTTTCACCCCGGTGGGAAGCTGACGAGCGCTTGGGGGTCATCGGGGATGGACGTTTTTGCGCCCACATTGGGGTAGCAGTGTGCGTGCACCGCCCGAAGACTGGCTCTGCGAGCCTGAGACGGTTCACAATGCCTCCGGAAAGGCGCAAGAGCAGCGGACCTGGCGCTCCTGCTACGACCATCAGCAGAAGCTGGTGCCAGATTCGGCGAATAAGTGAAGACGGGGGGAGCCAAATGGGACACCCCGGCGCCCATCGCGCTACTCCCCGGGGACGGCCCGGCTACCACTCCCAATCAGCTCAGCCTGACCAACGTTCGCGCCCTGGGTGCTGTACGCTGCTTGCATAGCTGCGATCACTCTCGTGAACAGTTCTGCTTCTACCACTTTGCCAATTCTAGCACATTTATCCATTGACTTGCAGCCCGCGTGTGCTATAATCTATGGTAGACTTTTGTAACAGTCTCATGAGAGGAGACCTACAGATGCGCAGAGGGGCATTGCTTTTGGGTGTCGTTGTTGTTCTGATACTAACGACCGGCGCGACACTCCATGTGCAGGGACAGGAGCAGGACGAAGGGCGCGTAACGGACGGGTTGGTAGTGCTATACGAGTTCGATGAGAGGGCCGGCGAGGTGGTCAAAGACAAGAGCGGCGTAGGCGATCCCCTGAATCTGACGATTAGTGACATGAATGGGGTCGCCTGGCTGGAGGGCGGTGGCCTGTTTGTCTGGGGCGAAGGAGTGGCCATCCGCACAGACGAGGCTGCGACGAAGATCATCGAGGCGCTGCAGGCGTCCAACGCCCTGACTATCGAAGCGGTTGTGACGCCCCAGAATACGACCCAAGCGGGGCCAGCGCGGGTCGTGTCGCTGTCGCGGGACTCTGGCGTCCGGAACTTCACGTTGGGCCAGACGAGGGAACAATACATCCTACGTCTGAGGACCTCCGAGACGGATCTGCAGGGGATGCCGGAGATAATGACGGATGAGGGGGCCGTCCAGGCGAAGCGGCAGCATGTAGTGGTCACGTACGACGGAGCCTATCAGGTCTTCGTAAATGTGGGCATCTTTGTAGACGGTGAGCTGAAGGGGCTAGGACCGCGACCCGGCGACTTCGCCACCTGGGATGACTCCTTTCGCTTCATACTGGCCAACGAAGACAGCCTGGACAGACAGTGGCGTGGGAAGATCGAGCTCGTAGCAATCTACGGGCGCGCCCTCAGTGCCGAGGAGGTACAGCGAAACTTCGCAGCGCTCGCCAAGTAAAAGCCGCGCTGATCCCGCTGTGGAGTCTAGTAGCTAAGGCATTCGCCTTCGCCGTCACAGGTTTTAGCGTGCGGCTTTGCCGCACTCAGTTCCTCTTGAAGAGAACCTCAGGGCTACTCTGGCCTCAGGCCAACGGTAGAGAGCCTCCGCAACGTATCCCAATGACACACAGAGACGGGGCACGGGTCTGACAAGACAGAGCCGCTCGGACGCACCTGCGCCCCTAGCATGTGAAGGAATTGATGGCAGATTCAAAGAATGTATCAGTCGACTACAGGCAAATGGGCAATCTTTGCATAAGAGCGATGGCCCAATTTGATATGGGTAATGCCGGGGCAAAGGACAGAAGCGACAAATGTTGGTAGCTGTCATCGGGGGCACACGCCACATCGGGCCAGCCATCGTCAGACTGTTGGTGGAGGCCGGACACCAGGTTGCAGTATACAACCGGGGACGCACGCCCGCCCAGCTCCCTTCCGGTGTTCAGCGGTTTGTGGTGGACCGGAAGGTCCCCGGTCAGCTTGCCACGGCCTTACGCAACCACCGCCCGGACGCGATCATTGATATGATTGGATACGTAGTCCAAGATGTAGAAGAGGTCTACTCGGCTCTACCGTCGTTACTTCATTATGTGTTCTGTAGTACCGCTGCCGTCTACGGTCGCATTGGTAGAACCACCCCTGACGAATCTACCCCCGTCGCCCCTTACGACCCATACACCTTCGGTAAAGTCGCTTGTGAGCAGTTTCTGACAGAGAAGTACCACAGCAGCAACTTTCACACAACAATATTGCGGTTGGCCCATCCCTATGGCCCGCGAGACCATCTCCTCTACACAGCGGGCCGCGAGTCCCTGTTTGTGGACCGGATGCGACACGGCCGGCCGATCATCATCCCGGGAAGCGGGCAAACGCGAATGCATCCTATCTACGTGGAAGACGCGGCCCGTGCGTTCGTTCACATACTGGGGCAGCCAGAATGTATGGGCTTCATCTATAACCTCGCTGGCGAGCAGATTCTGACATTGGACGAATACTTCGCCTCGATCGCCAGGGTTCTTGGGGTGCCCCTCGTGGCACACAAGCTTCCCGCCAACTTCTTCCGGGACAACGCACATCTGTGGGCTGGACGGCACCGGCAGTTCGACTTCGGCGCTAACTGGGTCAACTACGAAAGCGCATTTGATATCAGCGCCTTGCGCCGCATCGGGTTCCGATCTCACACGGATCATGACACCGGAGTGGCTCTGACGCTGCAGTGGCTGGACTCCAATCACCTGATTCCACAGTCTTCCGACGAAGATGAAGAGGATGTGATCCTCACGCAAACGATGCACCACAGAGGCGTATAGCAGCCTTTGGGGGGACGCCAAGGCTAGATGTAAGGTGTGGCTCCTGCTGCCAGCCTCTGCAACGCAGATCTATAGCGCTCGTCCCAAATTCAATCACCTGGCTGCCTTCTCCGGATATGTCTGGGATCAATGGCCTGAATCGTGACACCCTTTGATAAAGCATCCTCGCGGGGTGAGTCGCCGGTCCCAGCGACCCACCACAGCCGGGGACTATCCACAGCGCAGCTACGGCCACTGCAACGCGAACCGTCGTGATGCGCACTCAATCGCTCTCCTGCCAATGAAGGCGACATCGTCCTCTAAAGTGTCCGAGGATAGCACTCAATACTTAAGACACCGCCTTGACCGGCCGCGCCGGCTCTGATATAATATGTAGTGTGCTTACATATGGCAGTGTAATCGTGCGACTACCTTAACTGCAAACCTCCGAGAGGTTTGCAGTGCGTCATAGGGGGACTATGCAATGCAGTATCGTGAATATGGCAAGACCGGCAAAATGATCGCGGCCCTGGGGTTTGGGGCAATGCGCTTGCCCAAGGACGAAGACTATGCGGTAGAGATAATGCAGCGCTACCTGGAGCTAGGGGGGAACCTGATTGATACGGCCCGTGCTTATGGAGAGAGCGAGAGGATAGTGGGGCGGGCTATCCAGGGACGGCGCGAGCAGGTGTACATATCTACCAAGAATCACGGCGTGCAACAAAGCCCTGACATCTGGAAGCAGTACATGGACCAATCCCTCGAGACCCTGGCTGTGGATAGAATTGACTTCTACCATGTCCATGACCTCAGATGGGATGTTTATGCTGAGCATTTCCGCAAAAAGGGTGGCCCCTTCGATATGGTCCAGCAAGCTCAGGATGAAGGGCTTATTGACCACCTCTGCTTTTCCTCTCATGATTCCCCTGAGAATATTATCAAGTTGATTGATGAGGGGATCTTTGATGGTATTCTCGTCCAATATAATATGCTGGACCGCATACCAGGAGAAGGCGGACATGGTGCCGGGACAGGCAATGAGCCAGCTATTGCTCACGCCGCTGAAAAGGGCCTGGGGGTACTCATAATGGGGCCGCTAGCTGGTGGCCGACTGACGCAAATGCCCCCGGACAGAGTTGAGAAGCTATTGCCAGGGAAGGTAAAGAGCATTGCTGACTTGGGCCTGCGTTTTGTGCTGGCTAATCCCGATGTGACTTCTCCATTGTCAGGAATGAATGAGCTGCAGCAGGTGGACGAAAACTGTGCCACGGCCAGCCGACAAGAGCCGCTAACTGAGCAGGAGAACGCTCAGATCCGCGCGGCAGTGCAAGCCAATGAAAAGTTGGCGGAGCTTTATTGCACCGGCTGCAACTACTGTCAGCCCTGTCCCCAGGGGGTCGCTATCCCTAAGATATTTGAAGCTATGAACTATCACCGTCTGTGGGGACTGACTGAGCACGCCAAGGGCCTGTACCGCCAACTCGGCCCCGATAATAAAGAGGGCTTGATGGATGCCACTGCCTGTGTGGAATGTGGTGAGTGCGAGGAAAAGTGCCCTCAGAACCTCCCCATCATCCAACAGCTCAAGGAGAGCCACGAGGCTCTGGCGAGCCCCTAGTGATGTATCTAGAATTGGGACCGGCGGAGCAGCTTCGCATTCGAGGTCGGCTGAAAGATAGCCGGCCTCTTCTCATTGCCATTTGACACCCTGACGGCCTCCTGGCTATACTGCCACCAGGGGTCGTTTTCGCTATGTGGAGCGATAGAGAACGTGAACTTGAAGAGCGTGTGGAGCAGCTTGAGCAGCGCATCGAGCAGCTCGGTGGCCGAGGGGCGATGC
>JALGTI010000148.1 GCA_029821455.1 Candidatus Zipacnadia bacterium
GGGTGCGCGCTTTGGACGCTTCGAAGCCTGGCTTGAGACTTTCACGGAATCTTCGCTAGCCCGACTGATATTCACCTATATCGGCGACGAAGATGACGCGTTCCAAGATATCTCTGACCTCCGTCTGGAGATCCCCTTGGGGCTGCTACCAGCTACGCGTTCGGCACCGATGACCCCACCACTCCCCACACCGGTTCTACATTCCCGGTCTGCTTGACGCAGTATCACCACAATGCTTATCACATCCAGGACGGTGAAGGGAACGTTTTGGCCGAGGGCACACACGCGCCGGGTTGGGTGGATGTGACCGCGCCCGAGGCTGGCCTCACGGTTGCGATGCGCTATCCGTGGCAGAACTTCCCTAACTCGTGGGAGCTGTATCAGGATGAAGGCGAGCCAAGGCTTATCCTGCACTTCTACGCACCCGACACCGGATCTGGTCCCCTGCACGTCATCAAGGGTACGGCCAAGACATTCCAGCTTGTGCTGTGGCCTCATACTGACGGTGCGGAGCCAGGTGTGGCGGCCGCGGCGTGTGCTGAACCGATCCTGGCCGTAGTTGCGGCCGAATATATCCATGCCACCGGTGCCCTGCGGGAGATCGGCGTGTATGACCCACTCCACCTAGGCCACTACGAGGACCGCATCGAGCGTTCCCTGACTGGGTTCCTGAAGAACCGTGAGGACACAGAGGCCTACGGCTTCAAGAACTTCGGAGATGGCATTCACGTCGGACTCGGAGCCACGGACCCCCACTGCCTGTGGATTTCGCTCCAGTATGATCCGGCCCAGGGGGCGCTGCTTCACTACGCACGAAGTGGCGACCGGCGTTTCTTTGAGCTAGGCGAGCAGTGTGGCTGGCACAGCGCGGACATTGACACCATCCACTGCGGCCCCGGCAAGGGCGACAGCCGCTGGTACTCCCCGCAGGACCACAATACCGACCAAACCTATAGCGGGCATGTCGTGGTGGAGGGGATGGTGACCCTGTACTGGCTGACCGGGCATCCGCGCCTGCTGGAGGTGGTGCGTGAAGTTGGCGACAAGTGGTACGAATGGTCTCAGAGGGTGGAGGAACTATATGTGCATCGAGGCATGGAGCGTGAACTTGGCTGGCCGCTAATCGGCGTCAACGCAGTCTACGAGGCGACGCTGGATGACAAATACCTGCAGCCAGCCAAGCTATTGGTTGATCTGGGCAACTGCTGGCAGGATGAACATCGTGGCCTATGGTCTTGGCGGGTTGGTGAGTATCCCAAACACTGGGGTGGCGCTTCGTTCACCGGCGGACTGCTCATGGAGGGCATCGGCCGGTTCTATGAACTGACTGGTGATGAGGTGGCCCGGCGGTGCTTCCTCGCTGGCCTCAAGTGGATGACTGCTGAAATGTACCGACCCGACCTGGGCTTCATCTACAAGCAGGCTCCCGAATTCGCCCGTGGCAACGACGCTGGCGGCATGTCCACGCTGGTGATACCCAACTATGCACTGGCATACTCTCTGACAGGCGACCGGACCTACCTGGACATCGGCCTAGATGTATTTGCCCAGCAGACGATGATCGGCAATGTGCTGAAGATGTTTGGCTTCGGCACCCGGGCAATGCCCCGCTTTGTGGGCTCTGCCGTGCCGGCCTTCGACCGCCTGCTGCCCCGGATCGTCACATCGGATGACAGGCCGGCGACGATATCGCTCAGGAAAAGCGAGGGCGTGCTTAGGCTGGTGGTACGGCCCGTGACCGGGAGCGGCGCCGTGACACTGACGGCCAAAGCGCCCGGCGTCGAAGCGCGCACCTGGCAAGTGTCCACGGACGGGGCCGCAGCCATCACCCTTGGCGACGACGACCCGCCCGGCATCTACAGCCTCTCCCTGTCATCAGAACGCGAGATGCACTGGAAGATTGATCGGGACCTGGAGGATTGGGCCGAGCAGCCGTTGGCTATCGGCCTGGACGGCGGGGTGACCCTCACCGCGCCGGCAGACGAGAGTGGACGCCGCGTCTATGACCTCATGCTGAAGGCTCAGCCCACGGCCGGGCCAGTGGCCGTCGCGGTCCGGCCTGCCCAGGCGGGCGACGCCGTTGTGGTCAAGCTGCTGGACGGCCGCGGCCGGGTGATCGGCAAGGCGGAAGGGAGAGCCGGCAGTGGTGATGTCACCCTTAACGCCAACATAGATGAAGTCGGCAACATCGGCCTGTGCAACCTGTTCGTCGCCTGCCAGGGTCCGGTGCGGCTGAGCGTCAATGGCTTCGAGCCATGGGCCTCAGTCACCGGAGCCGGATGGTTTAACCCGGACGCATTGCCCCCAGCAGCGGTGGAGTTGAAGGTTAGCGAGCTGAATCTGCCATCCCCTTCTTACAGCGACGACCTCGAGAACCTCGTGCACAACGGTGGCTTCGAGGAACCCCTCAGCGATGACGGCAACCCACCGCACTGGCGCTTTTTTCGCCATCGTGAGGAAGAGGGTATTGGGTTCACACTGGATACCGAGGACAGGACGGAGGGACAGCAAAGCCTCAAGACCCACTTCCCGGGAGCCACCGGCGCGTGGCGCATAGAGCACACCGAGCGCATTCCCGCCCGGCCGGGCGAGCGCTTCAGGTTGGAGGCGACCATGCGGCGCGAGGGTCATCAGATCAACAACAAGCGGGTGCAGCGCTACATGCGCGAGATGGGCATATTCGCTATTTGTCCGGGGCCGAATTTGAGCCGTCGGGCGCAGGAAAGCCAGGTGTTTCCCTATCTGCTGCGGGGTTTGGAGATCGCGCACCCCAACCAGATATGGGGCATTGAGATCACCTACATTCGCCTGCAAGGCTGCTGGCGAGAAGCTGGAATGGAGTACGGTCTATCCCAATTTCGAGGAAGTCACCCGCGATGAGGGCTTCGCCGAGATCGCGGCCTCCTTCGGTGAGATCGCTGAGGTCGAAGAATACCACGAGGAGCGGTATAGTATCCTGGCCAGGCGCGTGGCCGACGGTGCAGTCTTCAAGCGTGCTGAGCCGATCAAGTGGAATTGTTGCAACTGCGGGTACGTCCACGAGGGCACCGAAGCGCCCGCGGTTTGCCCGGCCTGCAAGCACGCTCAGGCCTGCTACGAGCCCTGGGCCGAAAACTACTGAGTCGTAGCTGAGGTAGGCAAGCCCACGGTTGGCGGCCGGTTCTGTGATGTACGCAGTCGGTCTGCTGGCTGGCGGTTCCCCTGTTGCCGCCTGTATCTTCAGCACGTCATTCGAAGGCGTTGTCGGTTGAGTTCGAAATGAGTCCAGGATGGCGAGCTGGCAGAGTCTCAAGCCGTCCCTCGAAGGGTTGAGAGGCGGCTGTTTAGCTTGAGGACTTGTGCAGAAGCGTGGCGAAGGAGACTTTTTCTGTGGGGTCTTGACAAGCGAATAATAATGTGGGATAATAGTACCACAATACCACTAAGCACCGTGATGGTTATGGCGAACCTGCTCAAAATCTCTGAAGCTGCCTCGCTGGCGCTACACACTATGGTCTACCTGGCTGCGAACGATGGGCGGCTGGTTACGACCCACGAGATCGGTGAGCTCCTGCGAGTCTCCGAGGCTCATCTGGCCAAAGTGCTCCAGCGTTTGGCTCGGGTCAGGCTGGTGGACTCCACGCGCGGGCCGAAGGGGGGCTTCTGCCTGGCCAAAGCGGGCGATGATATCAGCCTGTTGGAAGTCTATGAGGCGATTGAGGGGCCACTGCAAGATAGTGTGTGTCTACTGGGCAAGCCGGTTTGTCAGGGGGACAAGTGCATCCTGGGTGACTTGCTGGAGACAGTCAACCAGCTGGCACGAGAATACCTGGCAGGCACGACTCTTAGCGACTTGACCGATGTCTATGGAAGGATACAAGATGGAAAGGCTCAGAAAGATAATCAAGATTGATGAGGAGAAGTGCGACGGCTGCGGGCAATGTGTGCCGGCGTGCGTCGAAGGAGCAATTCAGATCATTGACCGCAAGGCGCGCCTGGTTAGCGAGCAGTACTGCGACGGCCTGGGGGCCTGCCTGGGCGAGTGTCCTCAAGGAGCGATAACCATAGAGGAGCGCGTGGCGGAAGAGTTCGATGAAAGAGCTGTCGAGTGGCACCTAGCGAAGGACGTAGTAGATGAGGCGTCCCCATATCCTGGCGCTGCGCGCGTTGCTGGCTGTCCCGGGGCAGTTGCCTTTGCGCTGGACCAGCCTGCGCCGCACCAGCCGGTCGCCTTATCTCCGTCCCGGCTGGGCAACTGGCCGGTCCAGCTCCGTCTAGTCCCCGTGCAGGCTCGCTACCTGCACGGAGCCCGGTTGCTGATTGCTGCTGATTGTGTCCCGTTCGCTCTGGGGGACTTTCACCAGCGCTTCCTCGCAGGTCATGTGCTTCTGGTCGGCTGCCCCAAGCTTGACGACGCCGACTTCTACCGGAACAAGCTATCTCAGATATTCGCGACCAACGACATCCAGTCAGTGGACGTACTACACATGGAAGTACCGTGCTGCTTCGGATTGGTGCGGTTGGTACAGTTGGCACTGGAGGATTCGGGCAAGCAAATACCACTGAAGGTCACGAAGATCGGCATCGGCGGTGAGATTCTAGAGAATAGTCGATCCGCTAACGAGGAGGAGCTTGACCATGCTCAAGTGCCCAGGGCAGGACACTCGATACTGGAAGCCTGAGGATATTTTCGAGTTACCTTGCCCGGTATGCAACACAGCAGTCGAATTCCTGAAGACCGACAGACGACGCAAGTGTCCGAACTGCGGATACACATTCAGGAATCCGCGTTTGGACCTGGGCTGCGCTAGGTGGTGCCCGTACGCCGAACTGTGTCTGGGAGGACATAGACCGGCGTCCGGCTCATAGCCGAAGCCGTGACCAGAGATGCCTGGCAACCGTGTCAAACAGAAAAGGCGTGTTGTCAAAGACTACCAGGAGGTGACTGTAGTGGCTATGTTCTGCTACCAATGTGAACAGACGGCAAAGGGAAGCGGTTGCACTGTAAAGGGAGTGTGTGGGAAAGAGCCGCAAGTCGCGGCGTTGCAAGACTCGCTGTTGCATGCGACTAAGGGATTGTCCATGTACGCGCATCGGGCCCGGCAATTGGGCGTTCAGGACGGGGACATTGATGTCTTCGTCCTGGAGGCTCTATTCTCGACAGTGACCAACGTGGACTTCGATGTCGAGCGGCTGCAGGGGCTGCTGGCGCGGGCGGTGCAGTTGCGTGATAGGGCGCGCGAGATGTACGAGGAGGCCTGCCGGCAGACGGGGCACACCCGCGAAACTCCAGGAGGGCCGGGGGCGTGGGTTCCTGCCGAGGACCTGGACAGTCTGCTTGAGCAAGCTGAAGAAATCGGCATCGCCAGGCGCAAGGAGCGGCTCGGTGAGGTGGTTACCGGTCTGGAGGAGCTTATCACTTACGGGCTGAAGGGCGCGGCTGCCTATGCCGACCATGCGCAGATACTGGGCCACGAAGATGATGACATATATGCGTCCTTTCACGAAGCGTTGGACTTCCTGGCCGGTGAGCCAACCGATATCGATCAACTTCTGGCCAAAGCGCTGGCAGTCGGGGAACTCAACATCAAGGTGATGGAACTGCTCGACACAGCTAACACCAGCACATACGGCGATCCGGAGCCCACCCAGGTACGCGTCGAGCCGTTGAAGGGGAAAGCGATCGTTGTCTCTGGCCACGATCTGAAGGACCTGGCGGAGTTACTCAAGCAAACTGAGGCTACCGGCATCAATGTATACACGCACGGCGAGATGCTCCCCGCCCATGGATACCCGGAACTGAAGCAATATGAACACCTCGTAGGCAACTACGGTGGGGCCTGGCAGGACCAGCAAAAGGAGTTCGAGGCCTTCCCTGGCGCGATCCTGATGACCACCAACTGCATCCAAAAGCCCCGGGACACTTATAAGGACAGGATATTCACCAGCGGACTGGTCGCCTGGCCCGGAGTTGCCCACATCAGCAATCGTGATTTCGCTCCTGTCATTGAGGCAGCCCTAGCAGCCGAAGGGTTTGCGGAGGATGGTCCGGATAAGACCATTCTCCTCGGCTTTGCGCATGGGGCGGTCCTGAATGTGGCCGATAAGATTGTCGAGGCGGTCAAGAGCGGGGCTATCCGGCACTTTTTCCTCATCGGCGGCTGCGATGGGGCCAAGCCCGGTCGCAACTACTACACCGAGTTTGCCCAGGCCGTGCCCGAGGACTGCGTGATATTGACTCTGGGCTGTGGGAAGTACCGCTTCAACAAGCTGGAGTTCGGGGACATTGGTGGTATTCCCCGCCTGCTAGACGTCGGCCAGTGCAACGACGCCCATTCGGCGATACTAATCGCTCAGGCATTGGCGGCGGCCTTTGACACTGACGTGAATAGCCTGCCGCTGTCGCTCATCGTCTCCTGGTACGAGCAGAAGGCCGTCGCTATTCTGCTCAGCCTGTTGCATCTGGGCATAAGGGACATTCGCCTGGGACCAACGCTGCCGGCATTTGTGACGCCACCGGTGCTGGAGGTACTCAGCGAGAAGTTCAGCCTTATGCCCATCACAACGCCCCAGGACGATTTGTCGGCCATACTGGGATAGTGAACGGTGCCCCCGGAATTGGGCTCTGGGAGGACTGCGAGGGATGACTGAGCGATCCGTAACTCTGGCGATTGCGGCATGCACTGTGCGGCTTGTGCGCAGACCATCGAGAAGGCCCTACGCCGCGTGACCGGAGTTGCTGAGGCAAATGCCAACTTCGCCGCCGAGACGGCGCGGGTGACGTTCGACCCCGCCCAGATTAGTATCAAGCAGCTTATCACCGCTATCGAGAATACCGGCTACACCGCCGAAGTCGCGCGCGAGCAACCACCGGACGAGCAGGAAAAGGCGCGTACCTCTGAGATCCGCCGCCAGGGTCGGCTGTTTGTGCTGGGGGCGGTCGTCAGTGTCCCGCTGTTTATCCTCAGCGTCTGGTTCGAGTTTCCGGGGCGACTCTACGCGTTGTGAGCGAGCTATGGTGGTGGGGAAGGTATGGTGCAGGTTATCCGGGAACTGGCTGCGGGCAGCATCTGGTGCAACTTTACGGCCTTTAGGGTGCCAGCCGTCAACGGCCCGTAGAATGACTGTACGTTCCCAGTTGGACGGACGCAGGAGAGCTCAGGCATGAATACATCAGGTAAGCCGCGATCTGCTTCGCGGACGCTAAGACTGCTGTCATTGATGGCAGTTTGGGCGCTTATGACATATATTACGGTTTTGCACCAGAAAACGGGTGGTGCAAAGTCGTCGCTGACAGGACCTTCATTCAGCGCACCTTTCCGTCGGCGATTATCCTTCTACTCGGCACTGTCGCCCTCGCGCTGGTGTTTAGGAGAGCCTTCTGTGGCTGGATATGCCCGCTTGGTGCTATGCAGGAACTGTTTGCTACATTGGGACGAAGGCTGCGCTGGCGCCGGCCAACTCATGACAACAAGATCGATGGCAGCCTGCGTTGGATGAAATACTTGCTGCTATTCTTCATTCTGTTCTTCACTTACCGTACCGGAGAATTGGTCTTTTCGCCCTATGACCCCTGGGCCTCATATGCGCACCTGGCAGGGGGATGGGGTGAGATTTCTGAGGAATTCCTGATTGGGACCATTATCCTGGTTGCGGCGCTGCTGGGTTCAATGTTTATTGATCGTCCCTTCTGTCGCTATCTGTGCCCGTTAGGGGCACTACTGGGCGTCATCTCGAAGCTCGGGGCAGCTCGAGTGGTGCGTAATGAGGAGACTTGCAGGCATTGTCAGCGCTGCGATCAAGTCTGTCCGGTGGACATCAAGGTGGAGTCGATGGTGCAGGTTCGGACAAGCGAGTGCCTGTCGTGTGGGGAGTGCATAGCTGCGTGTCCGGTTCCACAGACATTGGAGTTCAGAGCCCCGCGACGGGTGGTCTCCCCGCTAGTGCTGGGCGCAGCAACTCTCGCGATTTTCTTCGGTATAGTGCTGGCCACACAATGCGCCGGAGTGTGGAAGGCCCGCCCCGATAGCTTGACCGAAATAACGGGACAGGGCGTCACTCTTGATGCCGCGAATATTCGCGGCTTTATGTCGCTTAACGATATCGAGAGAACATACGGTGTGCCTGCCGGGGAGTTGATCCGACGGCTTGGCCTCCCCGGCGATACCGATCAAACCAAACCAGTCAAAGATGTAATGAAACCTCTGGAGAGGGATGTGCAGGAAATACGAGATGCGGTTGCCATGTTTATTGAGCAGTGATAACCGCTTAACCCAGTCTATTCGCAACCACTGAGTGGCCTTCCACCTGCAGATGTGTAGAAAGACAAGGAATTATGGGGGTGCCTATAATGAGGCAAACAGTATGGGCCGGTATGGCACTTGTGGGGTTTGCTAGTGCTGTTGCCGATTGTCCAGCAGGCCCCGCAGCTTTGCCTGGACCTGCCGAGTATCTGCGGCCAGCTTCGCCTTCGCTTGCATCCACGTCATCGGTAGGAAATCAACGAGGGCAAAGCAAAGGCGGCGGGTCTCTGGCTCCAGGGCCAGTGTAGTGAAAACGCCGTAGTTCTGTATGGCCGGCCAGTCCGGGCGTTCGGGTTGACCCATCGCCAACTCCAGATCTGTGACCTGCTCCGGGAGCAGCACTAGGCCACATGGGCCGGTTACCGGCACGGCTACCACATCACCGGCGCGGTCGGAATACAGAAGCCAGCCTCTCTCATCGGGCTCGATGCTTTGGAGTAGGTCCATACGATTCCGGATATCGCGCATCGGCGTGGTGATCCAGCGGTCACGCGGTTTATGAAACGAGTTGGGGTAGCACAGTAGTCTTATCTCCCGCGCCTCCGCCTCAGGCAGGTCTACAACTACATAGAGAAATGGATCGAAGGAGAAGGTGCGGAAGCTGGCGCTTACCGTGCCCGCCGGGTGAGGCCAGATGAATCGCACCCCTGCGCTGCCTTCAGCCAAGTTCATTGCTTCGACAGTCGCCGGCACTTCCACCAGACCCACACCATTGAGCACCACGTCTATGAAGCCGCCTAGATACCAATTCGCCGGGGAGGGTGCGCTCATTCCCAGTTGCGCTAGTGTGCCCCCCATTTCTAGGCGGCGCTCCCCATCATCATCCAGGGCGCAGGCATACTTCAACTCATAGTCGGCCTCGCCGGTAGTGAGCATGGCCGTTATCTGTTCCACCTCCCGGCCCTTCAACTTACCTTTGCCGGGTACTGTTTCCGTCTTGATCTCCGCCTTGGCGGCAGCGGCAACCTCCGCCCTGGCTTCAGCGCGTAGTTCGGAGAGCAGATCTTGCTGGCACCACGCCGCCATGGCCCCTGCACACATCACCACTGCCAGGCCGATCACTATACATCTACAGCGTCTCGCCTCACCCATTATTGCACCTCGACTATTGCTGTGCCTGTGACGCCCGTTTCAGCATCACGCGCCGTCAGCTTCCATTTCCCTACCGGGTCGTTCAATGCAAAGTGCATGGTCGTCTGCGCGCGGCCATTTGGTGCGCGCACCGTGCGGGCGAAGCCCGGGCGCGCTTGCCCATCTGGGTCCTCAGCAGTGAGGCGCAGGAAGTGGGTGCCCAATTGACCGGAGTGTCATGCGAACACCGCGCACCTCGTAAGGCAATATCGCATACAACAGGATATGCATCGGATCAAGTGTGGCAGTGACAGTCCGTGTCCGCCCCAGCGCCTCGCCCTCACGCACATTGTACACAAAGCCTTCTCTGGGCAAGGTGATTGTGGCCTCGGGCTTCGGCTGATGCCAGTCGGCCACATCCGTCTGAATGCTGATAATCACGTGCTTGCCGTTGCGGTACACAATAATCTCTGCCGGCAAGAATGCATCCTCCTCGTACTCGATAGTAACAGGGGAGGCAAATCCAAACTCGCCCAGGACTTCGCGCATGGTCACCGCATTCGCCGCCCGCTCAGCCGGAAAGTTGTCCAGACCGACAACGCTTTCACCATCCAGCACAGGTACCGCGGCCCGGCTCTTGCCATGACCATCCAGGAGACCGGGAGCCCGATCATAGACCACGACGCCGCCGGCTGCAGCGAAGGCCTGGATGATGGACAGTTCCAGATCGGAGAGGCAGGTGACACCGGGCAGTAGCAGCGCTCGATAGCCACGTTCTTTCAGAATTCCGTTCTCCAGTTGCTCCGGCGCAATGCAGTCGTATTGCAGCCCCACATCTTCCACCGCCTGGATCATTGCGGCGCAATTGCCACCCCAGCTTCCCTCCTGACTCAGTGCAGAGGCCACGTGTAGGCTTGGTTGGGAGATGAGGATGGCGACCCCTGAGTTGTCTCTCTCGCTGTTCCAGATAAGCTGATCCAGTCCCCGGCGGATCTCAAAGACACCCGCAGCACCGTCAATAGCGCGGCGGCTGAGAGTGTAGTCGTAATCGAGGTACGGAAAGTCCTGGTAAGCCTTCGGTTCACCAGAGAAGTAAGCGATGCCGTCAAAGTCGTGCAACAACAGTTTCAGCGGTTGATCGCGATAGAAACTGCTCCCATGATAACCGACCCAGCATGACAGCAGCGCGCCCGGTTGGCGGAACGAGCGCTGAAATTCACGCTGCAGACCGCGCATGCCTCGGCTGATGATCGGTGTTGCTGCGGCGTCACCGTAGCCACAGATGAAGTCAATGGCGCCACACAGGTGATACCAGTCGTGGCCATACCAGGTATCATTTGATTCCGTACCGCAGAGGCCGACCTTTGCGCCGGGGTCCATCTCGCGGATCGTCTCCGCGAAATCGGCGAAAGCCACCGGCCCGACTGTGTCCATAAACAGCCGGTAGTCAACAAACGCGGCTAGATTCAGTTTCGACCAATCTACGTTCGCCAGGTCAATTCCCTCCTGTGCCTGCTCGAGCTGTGCAGGCACCACGTCATCCCAACTGGTGAAGTTAGTGCCCCACTGCGCGTTGAGGGCTGTCAGGTCTAGATACTTCTCGCGCAGCCAGATTCGGGACGCGCCAATCGCCGAGTCGGAGTAATCCGT
>JALGTI010000149.1 GCA_029821455.1 Candidatus Zipacnadia bacterium
TGCCCCGTCCCGACGATAAGCAGTTTGGGACCGGGAAGAGCTTGCCTGGCCCTGGCAAAAGCCTTGAGCAACTGGTCGTGCGCCTTGGCTTCGCGCAAGTTAGCCACATTGCAGATGACAGCCGCTTCGTGCTGGAAACCGAACTCCTCCCGCACTCTCGACCTGCCACGGGCTTGGACCATCCGGTCCGCCCGGATGCCGTTTCTAATAGTCACAAGCTTGTGACCCATTTTTGGATACCGTGCGTGGAGCGATTTCCGTACTCGATCCGATACGCAGATGATATCAGTGGCAAAGCGCACGATGGCAGGATACAACTGCTGCAATGGGAATTGGTACATCTGGACATTATGTTCCGTATAGACTCGAACCGGTGTCTTGGCGAAATATGCAGAGGAAAGCCCCCAAAAACCAGGCCGCGGTATGTGGCTGTGGAGAATCTCTATGCGGCGCCGCCTCATCAGTTGATAGAGGGCAATACAAGTTCGCGGATCCGTCTTGGCCCGGTCAGGGAGCCGAATGACCTCGATATCTGCATCCTGCAATTCGACCTCTAACTCCCCATCGCCCTCGAGATACACGACGACCGTGCGGTACTTGTCGCGGTCCAAATGGCAAGCTAGGTCAACTACGACGCGTTCAGCTCCCCCACGGTCCAACGAAGCTATCAACTGCATCACATTATGTACCATTCTTGTGATCTCCCATGCGCCCCCGCAGGAGACCTCTGGTACAGGCGCGCTTTCTGTGACCTGCAGCGCACTGTGCCTTCCGCATAAGGTTCTGCGAACTACATGAACGGGCATCGCCGGCGGTTACGTTTTCGTACGCCTACGTCAACCTCTGATAGAGTTCATCATACTGCCGAACCATCTGCTCGGCCGTGAACGTGGCAAGAGCGCGTTCACGCGCTACAAGCCCGTACTCTGATCGTTGGTCCTCGTCACTTGCCAGCTCACACACTGCTTTGGCCAAGGCTTCAACATCCCGACACGGCACGAGTCGACCGGAAATGCCGTGTTCTATAACTTCCGGGTTGCCGCCGACATCAGTCGCCACAATGGCTTTTTGAGCACCAGCAGCCTCAACGAGTGAGATCGAGAGCGCCTCCGTTAGCGAAGGTTGGACATATATATCATAAGCTCCGAGCAGCCTGCTGACGTCTTCTCTGTGCCCAAGAAACTTGACGCGGTCCAGAATGCCACAATTTGCAGCAAGACCACGCAGGGATGCTTCATATTCGCCACTGCCGGCGAGTACTAGTACTGCTTCGGGGTGTTCCTCTACGATTAAGGGGAATGCGCGGATCAAGTAGTCGTACCCCTTGATTTTCACCAGTCTCCCGACACAGCCTACGACAAGGCTATCCTGGCTAAACCCCAACTTCCTGCGCAATTCCACGCGTTCTGGGTCGCTTAGTGGCTCGGGAAGCTGTATTCCATTGTAGATAACGGAAACGCAGGAGCTTCTCGCGGGGATGGCTCTAAGCAGAGAGCGTCTCGCTTGCTGAGAAACGCACACTTCCCAGTCAATGTATCGGTCCGTAACTTTCCGCAACGCACGTATCCAGGCGGCGTTCTCGTGGTGCAGGATATGGTCTGTGTATATTACTATTGGTATCTTTCCCCTGCGACACACAACGGCCCCGACCACGCCTATCGAGGCGGCATGTAGGTGCACGATATCAGGCCGGAAATCTCTGATGACACTCTTCAGGCGCCAGGCGTACATCGAAAAGAAGGGGTGGAAGACTGGAACTTCGTAAAGCCTAACTCCAGCCTGCTTGAGTTCCTCGAGCAATGCTTCCGGTGGCCTTGGGTGAATGGTAGTGAAGTAGCAAATGGCCTTGGCGTACCGATCGGTGGGCAGACCAGCAGCCAATTCAATCAATACCTTCTGGATGCCCCCGCCGACCAGGTCGGAATGTACCATCAGCACGCGACGACGTTTGCCTTGATTCGCCGACATACTCTCTGGGGTGTGCAACTGTGTCGCACTCATCGTGTTATCCTATCGCCGGTCCCTGACCACGAAACTGTCGGAAACGACAGGTACTGCGAGCGCCGTGTCCGATACTCAGACCAACCTGCTCCCGTAAAAGCAAGGAGTACTGGCAGCACTTGGGCTCTCATACGCACTGCCTCCCCGGCGATGGAAGTTCCCAGCGCATAAGGGACGATCACAGCGGCCGCCGCGAGCAAGCAGAAAAGGGTTCCACCTCTCTCCTGACGCCAGCCACGGCGGATTCCCAGTATAAAGAACGGTATGGTAGCATAAAGGAAAACTTGTTCCGGATACGAAGCTAGCAAGCGAACGCTGCCCAGCCTGATGGGAAATGGCTCCAGAAACAACAACAGCACCCGGATTGGCAACTGCAGGATCATTTGTGCTGGCGTGCTAGCGCCGATGTTGAATGTGTACTCCGAATGCCTCTGTTCACCCGGTTCTAGCTCCACCGCCTGAGCCCAGAAGGTTTCACGCTTGTATTCGGTATACTCAATCGTAGCTTGCTCCCCATAAAGCTCTCTTAGCGCCCGGTTACCCAAAGTCAGACTCGCGGTGCCTAGAGCTAAGATGAGCGCGACCTGGGTGCCCTTTGCAAGCAAAGTGTTGGACCTGACGGCCAAAATGCCCAGAGCACCAAGTTGCCCCGTGATCGTGAGGATGCCTACATATGGCCTAAACATGAACCCGACAAACCAAGAGAGCACCACGATGGGCATGGCGAGAGCCGCGCGCTGACGGGCCCTCAGCATCACCAGCCCGCATGTACTCCAGGCAATGGCGCCGGTCGTGATGGGGTCTTTCAAGTTGTGCGTTGACCACAACATCAATGATGGCAGAAACGCGGTCAATATCGCCGCGGCCCGCGCTGCTCTCCGATCAAAGAGATGGTAAGCAATTACATAGACTGCAACCGCCGCCGAAGTTGACCAGACGATATTCATTGCCTCCGGAGCGAAGCTACCGTGGCCAAGCAAGTGATACAAGATTGCGCTGCGATGGACGATGGTCCACCCGTGTATTTCGGCGAATGACTGGGGCCACTGGAAATGCGACAGCCCCATCTGCCACGACTGAGTTATTCGCCACCCCTGACCATCATATACTAGCGCGTCTGCCCTCAGATACCTGTACATCCAAGGCGATAGGTGCTGCATGGCTGCAAGCCCTGCCCTAAGGCTAAGGCTGGCCACAACTACCTTACGCAGGAAGCCTACATCGTCTGGGGCTACGTATGGTATGGCGAAGTAGAGTAGGGCGCTCAGTAGTAGGAAAAACGCCACGGCATTCACATGAGCCTGGTCTACCCCTGACATCACGATATACGTGGCGAGTCCCAGGCCTAATGCTATCAAGAGTTGGACAACGAATTGAATTGGCTTCGAAGTCATGACTACTGCCTGCAGTGATCGGCTATGCCATAACCGCTGAGCTGCGAACGTATGGGTTCAGTCAGCGGCGATGGTCTCTAGGCACCCTAGCTGCGCCAAAACGGATCAGGTGATTGTCCTCTCTCTTGACCAGTTCCCGTCCATTTTCAGGCCGAATTGGCGCTTTCAAGAGTATGTCAGGCCGCTTGCACCAGTTAAGTTTGAATATCCCCTGAAGCTGGCCGTGCGAACGCGAAGCCATAGCCTCGCTCATCAAACGCCTGCTGGGCTTGCCTGGCCTGCGCTTCATCCTCATATGTGCCCACTATCGCCCCACCCGACCCCGCAAACTTGGCCGGAAGACCGAGCCTCCGCGCTAACATGATCATTTCCAGATTCTCCTCGCCTATGGCCTCATCTCCATAGAGTTGACGCCGCAGGTCGAAGTTCCTGTTCATCAGTTCCCCAAACGTCTGAGTATCTCCCGCTTTGAGAGCCTCACAGCCCAAGTCAGTATAGTGGGCAAACTCCTGCATAGCAGCTATTACGGCTGGCTCCCCGCTCTGATAGCGATCGCGCATCGGGTTATGCAGTTTGCCCGAGCAGGTTGTCGAGTGAGGCAGGTAGGCAACGTACAGAGGCGGCAGCAGGTCAACGGGGAGCCTCTCGTAGGCGCCGTAGCCATGCTGTTGTACATACTCCGGCTTGAAGTCCATATAGACGAGGCCGCCGTAGGTCTGTACAACCCGATCCTGTAGCCCGGCTTGAATATCGAGCTCTTCGGTCTCCACCGAGAGCACCAAGTGTGGCTGCAGGGGGAGAGGGATCTGCTGCTCAGTCAGCCCAAAGAAATCCATAAGGCACTTGAAGCCCCCTGCAACAATGGCACTGGAACCGCCCAGGCCTACCTGGCGCGGAATATTCGTATCATATTCAATGGCAAAGGGGGTATCAGGTAGATCGATACTGTGCTCCTGACAATACGAATAGAACCTCTTGCACGTGGCGTATAGCAGCCGTACTCCTCCGTAATACCCATCCTCAGAGGCGACCCTTGACAACTGCTCAAGACTATCGAAGGCGAACGGGTCAAACCTGGGATTAGGAATGATCCGCAAGTCTGGGCTCTCCCTCAACCTGACCGTGGCCCAGAAATCCTTAATCAGTACTGCAAGGGTCTTGCCACCGAACCCATCGGAAGGGTTACCTAGCAAACCCAGTCGCGCGCCGACAAAATGAGTAGGCATTCTGTGCCACCCCTCACAGTTATAGCGCTGTAGTCTCTTGCTCGGGTTCTAATCCTCTGATCTTGCCCTCGGCACCCGCCCCCGGCACCGTTGTATCAACGCATCCAGCACAGATTACTTCTGCGTCGTCAAGCCCTAGATAAGGTGCCTTGCCAATGGTTTCTGCGCGCCGTCCAAGAGCACGGCATTGGTTTGCACCCTAGTCAGTGATCATCTGTGTCTCGGCCTAACTGTCCATTGCCTGCTGTTGGCATACTTGTGGCGCCAACGGGCGCCCGTGCCAGCCTCCGCGAGGATGGCTCGTGATGCTGACTTGTGCCAACGCCATGGTTTACTCGATGAACGGATCAGTTACCCCAGGCGTTAACGGGTTCCATCGTGTTTGTAAACAATTATAGACTATCGCTCACCAGAAAACAAGTCATTAGAGACAGAGTTGATACAACCTTGAGCCTAAGATGACTTCTATTAATTCGGCTGTCCAGGGATAAAGTCTTTGAGCGAGTGTTTGCAGGGGCTGGACTGGGTCAGTTTAGACCGAACAATACCACCCCGTGCGAATGCCTTCCATAACTATGCGGATGTTGCGTTGAGCGGCATGGTACGTCTTCCTGCCCTGGCGCACCTGGCTCCTAGGCCCGGTCGTTTCGTTTGCGGCCGGTTCGGCCCGACATTACGTTTCCGTTATGTCGCGTAGCGCATGACAGCCTGGCTTGGTGGTCACACAGCGCTGACTGAGCGCGTTGTCTTGGGTATTCTCTCTGCCTAGGGCTAGCACCTGCCCCGGGTATGGCCACCTGGAAGCGACCGGGCGATAGATTCACTATCTCCTGCAAGCTGGCCCACACCCACGGAGCGCGGGGCCATGTAGAGGCAAACGCTAGTACTTCAGGGTTTGTGCTTCAAGAGGCGTAGGCGGGAGAACGTCCACACAGGGGAAACGAAGTGTTGATTTTGATCGGCAACTAGCGGGGCGGTAGATTGTCAGTCGACTGGCGCCCGCTCGCTTCGTCACGCAACAGTGCTCGAAGCGAATCGTATACAATACTTAAGCCTGCTGCGTCCAACCCCCCGTGCTCATCAATAAGCGCGTCACCGATGTATCGTACCGGTAACCCTCTAATTGCAGCCACCGCCCACGCGGCCAAGGTGCGCACCAGCGGACTTCTGTCCTCCATGGCTTCTTCCAACGCAGCTTCAGCTTCCTGGGCACGCAGTTCTCCCAAGCGAAATGCAGCCACGGCCCTGGTTCTTGCGCGGTGCGAGGAGAGACGCCTGATTAGCCTATCTACGCGACTAGCGCGGGGCATCCTGCCTCCACGAGATCAATGCGTTACTCACACGCCCAGCCAAACCCAAACCGCCGTTACACCAGTATTGCAGTGGAGCTTGCTCGCCCAAGCCGGGCTGCCAAGCCAATATTGGGGGAGAGAGAGATTCAAATGTGCATGTCCGCAACGACGCCAAGCCAAGTCCCAGTGGCGGCGCTGGAGGGAATCCTTCCTATTCTCCGACTTACCAAATACTGCAGATAGCTGCTTGTCGGTGGCCGATGGTCGCAGGAGCTTACCATACTTCCACCAGAATTGCAAACGTGCCAGGAACACTCCATTTGGGGCCGCTTCGCTTCGCGCGCCCCTGCTGCCGCACGCAGGTTTGACATCTTCTTTCAGGAAAGGCATTCATGACAGGTTCGAAGAGCATACCAACAGCAATAAGCGAGATGGCGAATCCCGGTTGAAGACAGTGACTGATCAAGATGGCCAAGCCAGTGGCGTTCTCGAGCGACTACACCGTCACCGAGGAGCTTGACATTGAGCAAGGGATACTCGGCCAGGTTGATGCTGAAATCGTGTGGGCAAACTGCAAGACCGAGCACAAGGTGGCAGACTGAATCGGCGATTCAGATGCGATCATAACCCCGTTTGCCTCCTGTCACTGCGGTCGGGAGCACTGGAATGCCCCGATATCAGGGGCGTCGGTCGGTCGTGACCGGCCATCCTTGTCGTGACCGACGTTGATGGCGCGCCCGGCTCTTCGTGCCGGGCTGCCGGCCCGCAGCCGGTAGTCGCCAGCCGCCGGGTCCACGAACAGCGGGTCCGCATAGACGTCATAGTGGCCGCCGCCTTCGTAGTTGCGCAGGTACGGGGGCTCTGCATTCCAGTAGAGGTTGTGGCTGGCCTGCACCAGGCCCGGTTCATTGTGCCAGAACCTCCCCCCCAGCGCCCAGTCCAGCTCCTCGATAGGGAATACGCCTGTCCCGTCGCCCGTGATGGCGGGCGCAGTGGGGGGCTCGGTGTCAAGCCCGGGGGAGTTGTAGATGATGTTGTTGTAGACCAACGCGTCGCGCTTGGTGTCCACTTGGACGGCCCTTACGTTGTCCACGAACGTGTTGTGGTAGATGTGCGTTCTACCGGTCCACCGCCCGGCTCCGGGAGTGCCGCCGAATGTGCGCATGGCCACCAGCACACCGGTCTTGCACTTGACGAAGACGTTGTTGATCACGATGTTATCTCTGCCTAGGACGAGCATCCCGGCGTATGGGGCGCCGACCACCGTGTTGCCGTCATAGACGTTCCGCTCGCCACTGCGGTCCATC
>JALGTI010000150.1 GCA_029821455.1 Candidatus Zipacnadia bacterium
CACCACGCCATCCAGCCACCCACACCGCCTCGGCCGACCTGTGGTAGTGCCGAACTCGTGGCCGCGTTCACGGAGCTGTTCGCCCAGTGCACCGGTCTGCTCAGTTGGGAATGGCCCGGAGCCGACGCGGGTGGTATAGGCTTTGGCCACGATGAGGATCTCATCAATGGCAGTAGGGCCGATGCCCGTGCCCAGACAAGCCCCCCCGGCGACCGGATGTGACGAGGTGACAAATGGATAGGTGCCATAATCCAGGTCCAGATATGTGCCTTGAGCGCCTTCGAGCACGACGGTGCCCCCGGCTGCCAGTTTCTCGTGAACTAGCATCCTGGTATCGGCCACGTACTTAGCAGCCACTTGCGCTGCGGACCAGACCTGCTCGAAGACGGCCTCTGGGTCTAATGGCTCGCCGTCATAGACGGATTGAATAAGCGGGTTCTTTTGAGCTAACTGGCCCTCGATGCGGCTTCGCAGGATGGCGGCGTCCAGCAGGTCGTGGGCGCGGACTGGCACTGGCATCCGCTGGGTCTTGTCGGTGTAGGCCGGGCCGATGCCGCGCTTGGTGGTGCCGATGCTGGCGCGGCCCCGTGCCTCCTCCTGCAGTTCATCCAGGCGGATATGATACGGCATAATCACGTGGGCATTGCAGCTCACGCGTAGGTTGTCGCAACTGTGTCCCCGCTCTTGCAGGCCGCGAATCTCCTCAGCCAGCACGACCGGGTCTATCAGCGTACCATCGCCCATCACGCACAGGCAGTCTGAGTGCAGGATGCCGGAGGGGATCAGGTGGAGCTTGTACTCCTCGTCACCAAGCACCACGGTATGGCCGGCATTGCTTCCGCCCTGATAACGGACGACCACATCGGCTCGCGCGGCCAGGATGTCTGTTATCTTTCCCTTGCCTTCGTCTCCCCATTGAGCGCCCACAACCACAATCGCTGGCATCGTCCTGACGTCCTTTCTGACACAAAAAGAGACCCAAGGGGTCGCGCCCTTGAGTCCGCTGAAAAAACACGGGACTTGGCGTCCCGTGAAGATACGGTAGCACAATCCTCGCGCAATGTCAACCTCGTTCCACGCCGGCTTGAGTTTGCTGCAATGGAAGATGTTAGGGGATGGCCGATATCGGTGCGGTACGAGCCCGCGCCTTACAACTACCGCAACGACTCCCACCTGCCCGCTACTCATTGTTGACCCCGTGCCCGGCGGTGTGGTACTATCCAATGAACTAGTTCAAGTTCTGCCTGGGAGGCAACGGCGCGCGGCGCCAGGCACGTATGGCCCTATGGCAAGCAGTATCCGACATTGCTACAAATGTGGGTGCCCGGGATATCGTGGATGTGGTCGTAGTGGCCTATCTGATATATCGTCTGGGGCTGCTGCTGCGTGGGACCCGGGCCCTGCCGCTGATAAAGGGCATCCTCGTCATTATCCTGGTAATAGTCTTCACCGCGTGGCTTCCCACCTTGTACTGGTTGCTGAGCCGCATCATTCCAGTTGGTGTCATAGCCTTGGTCGTGATCTTCCAGCCTGAGCTACGCATGGCTTTGGAACGCATCGGCCGTGGTGGAGTGCTGGGTAGTGCGTTGACCCAACTGAGTGCAGAACAGCGCCAGCAAGTGCTCAGCGAGGTCATTGATGCGGCGGTGGGATTATCCGAGAAGGGGTACGGGGCATTGATCGTGCTGGAGCGCAGCACCGGCTTGCTTGACATCACGCGCACCGGCAAAACCGTCAACGCCCGCGTATCTGTGGAACTGTTGCATACTATCTTTCACCCCTACACTCCATTGCACGACGGTGCGGTGGTAATCCGGGGTAACCAATTGGTCGCGGCAGCGTGCGTGCTGCCGCATTCAGAGAGCCCGGGCCTGGCCACCAGTGTGGGCATGCGACATCGCGCCGCCTTGGGCCTGGCCGAGCGCACCGACGCAGTTTGCGTGGTGGTTTCGGAGGAAACCGGTGCCATATCCCTCGCTGTGGATGGGGCAATCAGCCCGCGCCTGGAAAGAGTACAACTCACCGAACGGCTGCAGGAACTGTTCGAGGCTGAAAAGGAGCGAACGCGCTTTTTCTTCTGGCGGAAGTAAGGACACGGGAGGAACCCGGGGATGCGCAGCCTTGTCAATAGAATCAAACATGAGCTGCCGCTGAAGCTGATTTCACTGCTGATGGCGATTGCGCTGTGGGGATATGTTCTGGCACACGAAAACCCCACTATGGTCAGCCGCCGCGTTTTCCCTGTGCAGGTTGTGAATGTGGGGCCAGGGCTGTGTCATACTGGGAGCGTCCCCTCGGAAATCCAGTTGGTCCTTAGGGGCCGCCGCAGTGTGCTCAACTCCAAGGCGATAGAAAACATCCAGCTCAAGGCTGATATGACCGGCCAGGCGATGGGAACCATAGAGGTGGCCGTGAGCGTGCAGAATCTACCCCGCGGTGTGGAGGTGATGGGCACTCCAGGACTGGTGCGGGTCACCTTAGACAAGGTCTTGAGTGCGGACAGACCTGTTGTGCTCAACGTCGTCGGAACGGTGGCTGAAGGATACGTTGCCGACACGTCGAATCCTTCGCCCGAGACAGTAAAGGTGACCGGCCCTGGAGCGGTGCTCGGCCGTGTGGCGAAGGTAGTGGCAGAGATTGACATCTCTGGTCTTAACACGCCTCGAGAGTTCTATCCGGCGGTGCAGGCCCGTGATGAGCGCGATATGCCTGTCAGTGGGGTGGAGCTGGAACCCAAGAGCGTCAAGGTGGTGGTTAAGGTCTCCCACTCTCCGGTTCGCGCTCTGGCCGTGTGGCCCAGCTTAACCAGCCCCCCGGAAGGCTATACCCTCAGAAGTGTAGACGTATCGCCGCTTACAGTGGTGGTGACCGGCCAGGCGCGGCGATTAGAAAGATTGGCGTATGCAGCTACCGAGCAGATAGATATCTCGGATCTGCGTGGAACGCGTCAATTCACCGTCTCCTTGGACCTGCCGGAGGGCGTGCGGGCTATTGATGTGAGCAGTGTGACTGTAACGGCCACGGTGGTCAAGCGGCAGCCGCCGGCAAGCGGCGTGGAGGAGGGTCCTGAGACAGAGGTGCCGCAGCCATCCGCAGGAGGTGGCATAGAGCAACCCGGCCCACAGCCTGAGCAGCCCGACGAGGCGCCAAGCACGAGCATAACTCCAGAGGGCGAACCGCTGGGCACAGAAGAGGGAGGCAACGCGACAGGCGATTAGGCTGTGACCGACAAACACAACTAAACGGGGGGCAAAGAGCATGACCCGGGCATCCATTTCAGATGCTCTGGCGTTACTTGGTGAGGAGGGGCTTGATGACCATAATGTCCAGGCAAAACAGAGATTTCGTGACTTCCTGCATCAACCGAAGTGGCAGCCTGACGATTTCGCTTTCTGGATTGCGGAGTGCTTGAAGAAAGGGGGACGTGACCGACCTGTTTACTACTATGCTCTGCAGGACATCATCGTCACGGTCGGCGTCCATCTTGGTATGGAGGTTGAGTACGGCTCCTACTCATCCTACTCGCAGGAAGCCTTTTGGGATGGACGATGGTTTAGTGCCAACAAGGGTTGCATCGTCGTTGAGGCTAAGGCCTCGACCTGGCCGACCGTGTCAGTTCACCAACTTGGTGGCTATTTGGATACCTGCGTGGGCAGCGCGCCCGGTGCGTGTGGCAGCGTACACGGGGTGTACGTAATCTGTCGCGGCCCAACCCAGGAATTGATTGCGCAGATCAAGGGCAGTGAGTATCGCAGCCGGCTGAAGGTCATCTCCTGCGACGACCTGATCCGCCTGTGGAAGCTGAAGAATAGCCTGCAGCAAGCAGCCGGCCCGGATCGTGCGGCGCATTTGGTGCTGAGCGTTCTGTTGCCCTTTGAGAGCGTCAATGTTGGCTCCTTGTTGGACATCATCGAGGAGGTCGCTGCTCGCCAGGTCTGCGAAGAGGCTGCGGACGACATACGCCTGTCTCCGGAAACTTCCCCACCTGCGCAGCCCTGGCAGCAGCAGGAACTGTGGGATTTCCTGGAGGTCAGCCAGCCCACCCAAATTGCGCTCCTGATGGCGTTGGCCTCTAGCTCAGAGCCCAGCGTATCCTCCGCTGTCTTGGCGAGTCGTATGCAGGTCGCAGCCAAGCAGCTACCCCACATCCCCACCGACTATCAGTTCAATGCCAAGACCATCGGGGGAGCCCGCAGCGGCTTCTCCAAACGCGGCCACTTATTGGGCAAGGAGAGCTTCCTTGATGTCGCAAGTGGACGCTATCGCATCAAGGATGACTACAAAGGCTGGATATGCGCATGGCTCCGCGAACGCGGGCTGAATGTGAACGGCCTGGCGACTGCAGGGCAAAATCACGCACAACCTCCTGCATTTGAACCTATCAGTAGGATGAGGCTTCCGTTGGGGGAGGACTAGCCTCACCCCTGTTACGGTGCGAAGTGCCCTCACTACGTAGCACGAGCCGCCCTCTGCCCTTACAGGAGGAGAGGTCGCGGTCTGGCCAGAGGCACACACCATGCGAACCGCCAGCGGCGGGATGTACGCCTTCGTTGAAGCTTCGAAGCGCAAGCCGGTCCCGCGCGCACCCTGCACCCAACGAACGTTGACCCCGCCAAATTGGGGGTGGTATACTTACTTAATTGCGTGCTGATACGACGCATAACTGGCGGTAAGGTCACGATAAAGCAATGGCTCACGAGAAGCTGCGCATCTATGGCGCAAAAGAGCACAACCTCAAAGACATCAGTCTGGAACTGCCCCGCAACAAGCTGATCGTCTTTTGCGGTGTCAGCGGCTCCGGCAAGTCATCGCTGGCCCTGGATACGATTTATGCCGAGGGACAGCGCCGCTACGTCGAATCACTGTCCGCCTACAGCCGCCAGCTTCTGGGTAGTATGTCCAGACCTGAAGTTGACCACATCGAGGGCCTGTGTCCCGCCATCGCGATTGACCAGCGCTCCGGTTCAGGCAACCCTCGCTCCACCGTGGCCACCTTGACCGAAATATACGACTACCTGCGCGTGCTGTATGCAAAAGTCGGCACGCCATACTGTTATAAGTGTGGGAGGGCGATTGAGGCCTATACGGTCACCGGGATAGTTGACGAGTTGATGGGAATGGGGGAAGGGGCCAGGGTACAAATCCTGGCCCCGGTTGCAGGGGATGGAAAGGGGAAGTACGGCAAGCTGTTCCGGGATCTGCGCCAGCGTGGGTTTGCACGGGTGCGTGTGGATGGCGAAGTGATGGACCTTAGCAAGCGGGTGGGCGTTGACGCGAACCGCCCTCATCAGATTGAAGTAGTGGTGGACCGGCTCGTTATCGGCCCTCAGGTGAGGTCGCGGCTGGCCGAATCGGTGGAAGCGGCGCTGGTCGAAGGTCAGCAGGTCATGGTTGCTGAGGTGGTGGGCGATGGTGACTTGCTGTTCTCTACTTGCCTGGCCTGCCCGGACTGCGGGGTCTCCTATCCCGAACTGACCCCCCAACTATTCTCGTTCAACAGCCCCTACGGGGCCTGCGCGGAGTGTGGTGGCCTGGGCGTGCAGGTGGAGTTAGACGCTGATCTGCTGGTAGTGGACCCCGAGAAGTCCATCGTTGCCGGTGCGCTGGAATGGTATGGAGACCTTGATTCTCCGCAGGTTCGCCACAGCCTCGAAGGCGTGGCGCGACACTATGACTTCGACCTCGAAAGCCCGTGGCAGGATCTGCCTGAGAAAGTCCAGCAGGTGGTTCTGTGGGGCTCCGGGGGTGAGAAGATCGAGTTCACCTATGAGGCCGGTTCGGGCCGCCAATTTAGCTATCGAAAGGAGTTTGAGGGGCTGATTCCGGCCACACAGCGCAAGCAGAGCCGCAAGAAGTCTCGAGGGCAAAGGGATTCCTATGAGAGGCTATATGCTCCCGCCCCCTGCCCAAGTTGTGAAGGCACCCGACTGCGGCCAGAAGCGCGCGCAGTCAAGATAGATGGCGATAGTATTGCCGACGTAGCCGCGATGACAATCGCAGATGCAAGTGAGCACTTCGCTGGGTTGGAGTTTGAGGACAGCCGGCAGTTGATAGCCGTGGAGTTGCTAAAGGAAATCCGCGCGCGGCTGCGGTTTATGCTGGAGGTGGGGCTGGGCTACCTGACCTTAGACCGGCCGGCCCCTACGCTGTCAGGTGGAGAGGCCCAACGCATTCGCCTCGCTACCCAGATCGGGAGTGGCCTGGCCGGGGTACTCTATATCCTTGATGAGCCAAGCATTGGCCTGCACCAGCGCGACCAGGGCAAGCTACTGAATGTCCTGTTCGAGTTGCGCGATCTTGGCAACACCATTATCGTTGTTGAGCACGACCCGGCGACGATCCGAGCGGCTGATTATGTGGTGGAATTCGGCCCCGGCGCCGGTGTGCGCGGTGGCTATGTAACTCACAGCGGCGATGTTACCAGCCTGCTGGACAACCCCGCGTCGCTGACGGGCCAGTATCTGACCGGCGTGCGTAAGGTGCCTGTGCCGGGCTATCGGCGCAAGTCGGCAGGCCCGGCGTTGCGCATCATCGGAGCGCGCGAACATAACCTCAAAGCTATTGATGTCGAGATTCCGCTGGGGGTGATGGTGTGTGTGACCGGGGTATCCGGCTCTGGCAAGAGCACTCTGATACATGATGTCCTATTCCGGGGCCTACGACGGCACTTGCACAGAGCAGGCGAAAAACCTGGAGGCCACAAGCGCATTGAGGGTGTCGAGCACATTGACAAGGTAGTGAATATTGATCAGAGCGCGATTGGGCGTACGCCACGGTCGAACCCGGCTACGTATGTCGGCGCATTTGCGCCCATCCGGGAGCTGTTCGCTCAGACGCCAATGGCGCGGATGCGTGGCTACAAGCCAGGGCGCTTCAGCTTCAATGTGCGCGGCGGCCGCTGTGAGGCGTGTGAAGGCGACGGGACGCGGCGGGTGGAGATGCATTTGCTGCCGGCTGTGTATGTACCGTGCGATGAGTGTGGAGGAAGCCGCTACAATCGCGAAACGTTAGAGGTGCGGTACAAGGGCAAGAATATCGCCGAGGTGCTGGACCTGACCGCAGCCGAGGCGCTGGAGCACTTCAAAAACGTGCCCAGAGTGGAGAGAATCCTGCGCACGCTGTGCGAAGTTGGCCTGGACTACATCAAACTAGGGCAGCCGGCCACCACACTGTCCGGCGGCGAGGCCCAGCGCGTCATCGAGAAGCTGCTCGAGGTACTAGAGCGGCTGGTGGACGCGGGCAACACGGTGGTCATCATCGAGCACAATATGGATGTCATCAAGGCCGCCGACTACGTTATTGACCTGGGCCCTGAAGGTGGGGAAGAGGGGGGCTACGTAGTCGTGACTGGTACTCCCGAACAGGTAGCTGACTGCAAAGATTCATATACAGGCCAGTACCTGGCTGAGATGCTCAAAGGAACTGGCAACGAATAGGCACAGCTATGGGTGATCGCACGGGTGGACAAGAAGAGCAAGAAATGACCGTAAGCGTTGTGGTGCCCAGCTACAACCGGCCTGATAACCTCATCAAATGCCTGGAGGGGCTGATGGCCGGCAGCCGCATGCCGGGCCAGGTTGTAGTAGTGCTGCGAGACATTGACCAGGCAAGCCA
>JALGTI010000151.1 GCA_029821455.1 Candidatus Zipacnadia bacterium
GGTGTTCAATCGTACAGATTAGCCAGGAAGTCCTTGCGCAGGGCCGTGCGGATCGCGGTCACAACTGCCTGAGCCGTTTCCTGCGCAGACTTGCCGGCTAATGCTGCATCGAAGTCGTAAACCGTCAGAATAGTCTCACCTATCCCCGTCACGCAATAATTCTCACCCGTCTGTTGTACGCGGAATTCATACTCTGCTGCGCCGTCGGCCAGCGCTTGAGTGAGACGCTCCACCATCCCCGCCCCTCGGTCGGCCACGTCCATACCCTCCGGCGCCTGGTCGAAGCGGAACAGCTCCACGTCCCAGAGCTTCAGCACCTGCACACTGCCGGCCTCGGGGTCATCGCCCAAGGGGACGGTCTCCACCACCGGTGGGTCCCACTTGGTGACCGCCCGGCGGTTGATGAAGACACCAGCATCTTGCAGCGCCTGGGTCAGATAGATGCAGCGCTGAACCGAGGGCGGATGGCTTTCGAAGATGCCGGCATCAAAGGGCACAGCAGCCCGCTCCTTGGCCGCCAGCCGCTCCATAAAGGTCAGCAGGCCCACCGGGTTGTAATCGGTGGGGAGCAGAGATTGGAGCGCATGCAGGTCGGCTTGCTTCTCAATCTGGATGGAGTAGTGGGAGAGCACGCCTCTGGTTATCAGGCTGCCGGCCTGCCAGACCGCCCAGGGCATCTCATCATTGCCGCCGATCACGACGGCCGCCAGCACCGCCGCTGCGGTTGTCAGAGTCATCTTCTGGGCGCGATCGAGTTGCTTGAGGGCGTCGTAAGTGCAATTGTGCGCCATCTCGTGGGCCAACACTGCGGCCAGTTCGTGTTTCGACTGGATTTCATCCATCAGGCCCTTGCACACATAGACATAGCCGCCTGGAATGGCGAAGGCGTTGACCTCGTCGTTGTCCAGCAACTTGACCGTGTACTGCACGTCAGGCCGTGACGTGTGTAGCTTTATCTCATCAATAATCGCCTGAAGTTGCGCCGTGGTGGCATCGGCCTCTTCGCCGGTCCAGAGCTTCTCCTCCTTCTCAATCTGTGCAGCGGCTTCGGCGCCGACGCGTGCCTCATATTCGGGGCCATACTTCTTGGCAAAGCCCAGCGTCTGCATCAACAGCAATGCCACAGCGACGGCCAGGCCGCGACTGAATGCCCTCATCTTGCTGCTCCCTTCTGGGCTTGTAGTAGTTATGACGTTCCAAACAGGGAGAAGTTCCGAAGCGGCGCAGATCCCTTCTCGCGGGCGAGACGCCTGCGCCACAGTTACTTGACACCCCTCGGTACCCGCCTTATACTTCGCAGAACTATGGCAACCTCACGTCACAGCACCCGTTCCATCGTGCACGTCACTGCGCCAGGCCGGGGTGGAACGCCTCCTCTCCCTGCGGCCCTCGGCTGGTCTTACGGTCGAGCTGGACGATGCGTCCAGCTTATAGCCCCGCACGGATTCGGGTAGGGTGGGCTTCCAGTCCACCCCCCGCGCTGAGAAATCCTGAAAGGACCATCCAGATTGGAGTTCCTTGGTATCATCCCCGCCCGGGGTGGCTCGAAGGGTATCCCCCGCAAAAACCTCCAGCCTCTGGCAGGCAAGCCGCTGGTGGTATGGACCATTGAGGCCGCCTTGCGCTCACAGCTCCTGACGCGCACAGTAGTCTCCACCGACGACGACGAGATTGCGGCCATCGCACGGCAGGCCGGCGCTGAGGTGATTATGCGCCCTCCCGAACTGGCGCAGGATACCTCCCCCACTGAGCCAGTCCTCCTCCACGTGCTGGATGAGCTCCAAGCGCAGGAAGGCTACATCCCCGATGCGGTCGTCCTGTTGCAGTGTACCTGCCCGTTGCGGGGTGCTTCGGTGATTGACCAGGGCATCCAGATGTGGCTGGACACTGGGTGCGATGTGGTGATGTCGGTAGCGCCACTGCAGCACTACAACCTGCGCGGCGAGATAGACCCACAAGGGCGTTTCCAGCCAGAATACGACTACAACAGCCGCCCCCGCAGTCAGGATGTTCCCGACAAGTTCTCCGAAAACGGGGCACTGTTTGTGACTCGCACCAGCATCCTGCGGAAGCTGGGGAACCGGCTGGGTGGCGACGTGCGGGCGCTGGTGATGGACTGGGTGCGCTCGGTTGACATTGACACCCCAGAGGACCTGGAGCTGGCCGAGAAACTGATAAAGGCCCTGGGGGCACCGGAGTGAACTACATGCCCCACATCAAGATAGGTGACCGGCTTATTGGCGACGGTCAGCCCGTATACATAATCGCTGAGATCGGCATCAACCACAATGGCGACCCCTATATCGCGCGCCAGTTGATTGAGATCGCCGCCGACGCCGGAGTTGACGCCGTTAAGTTCCAGAAGCGCGCCCTGCACGCGATCTACCCCCGATCGGTCCTCGACGACCTGACCACCGCTGAAAAGGAACTGCAATTTGTCATCCCCTTCTTGCAGGAGGCTGAACTGTCCGACGAGGCGATGGCAGACCTGGCCAACTACGCCGGCGAGCAGGGAGTTCAGTTCCTGTGCACGCCGTGGGACAACGAGAGTGTTGACCTGCTGGAGTCAATCGGCGTGCCCGCTTACAAGGTCGCCTCCCCTGACCTGACCAATGTTTTCCTGCTAGAGCGCCTGGCTCAGACCGGCAGGCCGCTGATAATGTCCACGGGGATGTCCCGCTGGGACGAGATCGTTCGCTCGGTAGAGTTTCTCAAGGAGCACGATGTCGCGTTCGCCCTCCTGCACTGCCAGTCCACCTACCCGGCCCCCTTCAAGGACGTACATCTATCCTTTATGGACCGCTTGCGGCAGTTCGGCGTGCCTGTCGGCTATTCAGGCCACGAGCGGGGCATTGCGGTCTCCACCTGCGCGGCGGCGTTAGGTGCTTGCATCATCGAGCGCCACATCACCCTCGACCGCACCATGCGAGGGCCCGATCACGCCGCCAGCCTGGAACCACAGGGCGTGGTTAGGCAAGTGCGCGATATCCGCGCCCTGGAGCAAGCCCGAGGCAGCGTCGAGCGTCCTCTTTCGCGAGGTGAACTTCTGAACCGCCATGCCCTCGCTAAGAGCCTGGTGACGGCCCGTGCTATCAAGGCTGGCCAGACTATCACCCGCACCGACATAGCCGCAATGGGCCCGGGAACTGGCATCAGCCCCCAGCGGTATGACGAACTCATTGGCCGCACCATCCGACGCGATACCACTGAAGGCGAGCAGTTCCGCGAAAGCGACTTACTGGACGAGCCACCTGAGCAGATTGCTGCCAGCTTCCCGCTCCGATGGGGACCGGTGGTCCGCTATCGTGATGCCCGCGCGTTGGCAGCCTGGAACCCGGATGTTATCGAGTTTCATCTCACCGATCAGGACCTTGACGCCGACCCCGGCGACTTAGGCGAGTTTTCCCAGGAACTCGTCATTCACGCACCTGAATACTACCATGGCCAGTTGATGGACCTGTGCTCTGCCGATGATAAGCAGCGCCACGCGTCGCTGGATATTATGTTCAGGGTCTGTGAAAAGGCGCGGGAGCTCCGCCATTTCTTCCCCAATCAAGACGGCCCAGTTAAGATAGTGGTCCATCCTGGCGGAATGACCTACGAAGGCTTCCTGCAAGATACGACGGGACTCTACGCAAATCTTGAGCAGTCTGCTGAAGAGTTGTATCGGGAAAAGGACGTCTGGATTCTGCTGGAAAACCACCCGCCGTTCCCCTGGTACTTCGGCGGCCAGTGGTACAGCAATATCTTCACCCGCGCCGAAGAGATTGCCAGATTCTGCCACGACCACGCTGCCTGCATCACCTGGGACCTCTCCCATGCCCAGCTCTGGTGCAATCACAGCGGCGAGAGCCTCATTGAGCACATCCGCACGGTCAAGCCGTACATCCGGCACTTGCACATCGCCGACAGTTCGGGTACTGATGGCGAGGCCCTGCAGATTGGGGAAGGTGAAACCGACTTCGTCGGCACGTTGGTTGAGCTGGCGGATGTGTCGGCAGCGTGGGTTCCCGAGATCTGGCTTGGCCATCACAATGAGGGCGAGGGCTTTCTCATAGCCCTGCAGAGGATCGCCCAGGCACTAGAAGGCAAAGTATCCTAGCCTTGCGCCGTAGACATTCAAGGAGGCAGCGCAATGTCTTATCCGCTCAGTGTCACACCACGCACCCTGATGGGCCCTGGGCCCAGCAGTGTTCATCCACGGGTCCTTCAAGCCATGGCCCTGCCCTGCATCGGCCATCTGGACCCCGACTTCATTGGCATAATGGACCGGATCCAGGTAATGCTCCGCGAAGTCATGATGACTGACAATGAGTTGACCATCCCCGTATCGGGCACTGGCAGCGCCGGCATGGAGGCGGCCCTGTGTAATCTCATCGAGCCCGCCGACCGCTGCGTGGTCTGCATCAATGGGGTCTTCGGCAACAGGATGGCCGATGTCTGTGGGCGCTATGGCGGCGAAGTTGTCGAAGTGACAGCGCCCTGGGGGGAACCTGTAGACCCGGCAGATGTCCAGGATGCGCTGCGCGGGAGCAAGACGAAGTTGGTGGGAATCGTTCACGCTGAGACATCAACCGGGGTGCTACAGCCGCTGGACGAGATATCGCGCCTCACCCACGAGGCCGGGGCGTTGCTGGTAGTTGACTGCGTGACCTCCCTGGGTGGGCATCCGGTGAAGGTGGACGAGTGGGGCATTGATGCCTGTTATTCTGGTACCCAGAAGTGTCTCAGCATCCCGCCGGGGCTGGCCCCGGTGTCATTCTCGCCTGCTGGGGTGGCGGCGATGGACAGCCGTACCACCAAGGTCGCCAACTGGTACTTGGATATGACGATGGTGCGCAGCTACTGGGGCTCTGACCGCACATATCATCATACAGCCCCGGTCAATGCTCTGTACGGCTTTCACGAGGGCCTGAGCCTAATACTTGAGGAGGGTCTGGAGGCGCGCTGGGCACGGCACAAGGCCAACCACGAACTGCTGGTGGCAGGCCTTGCCGAGATGGGTCTGGCGATGCTGCCGGCCCCTGAATATCGCCTCTGGAGCCTCAATGCCGTGTGCATCCCCGATGGTGTTAACGATGTGGCAGTGCGCAAGCGGCTCCTGAACGAATACAATATCGAGATAGGCGGTGGACTGGGCGAACTGAAGGGCAAGATCTGGCGCATCGGCCTGATGGGCCACAGCTCGACACCCAACAATGTCATCACCCTCCTCGGTGCGCTGAAGGCGATATTGCAATAGTCACGGGCCTAATGTATCATTGGACTATTCACATAGCACACGCCGGGCGCGAAGGCTTTGCATAAGCCCGGCTTTGTTTATGATAGATAGAAGGTCCCAAGTGCTGTCATCACTTACAGAGCAGTTACGAGACATCTTGCCGGCAGACGCCATTCTTGACGACCCGATGCAGCTTGCCCTTTACGGCTATGATGGGACGCTGTATGAGGGGATGCCGGAGTTAGTTGTACTCCCTGAAACCACTGAGCAGGTGGCAGCGGCCGTGCAGGCTTGTGACGAGGCGCGGCTGCCGCTGGTCCCACGCGGGGCCGCCACCAGCCTCAGCGGGGGTCCTGTGCCGCAGCGCGGCGGAGTGGTCGTGGCGCTGACGCGGATGGACCGCATCCTGGAGTTGGACTACGACAACCAGCGCGCCGTGGTTCAGCCAGGCGTCATCAATATGGACCTCCAGACTGCGCTAGATGGACGCGGCTATCTGTACGCTCCAGACCCCGCCAGCCAGGCCGTCTGCACAATTGGCGGCAATGTCGGCGAGAACTCCGGCGGCCCTCACTGCCTGAAGTACGGCGTGACTACCAATCACGTCCTCGGTGTTGAGATGGTCCTGGCTGACGGCCAGGTGCTGCGTACCGGCGGCAAGGCCCTCGACTGGCCCGGATACGACCTGACTAGCGTCATCGTCGGCAGCGAGGGCACCTTTGGCATCGTCACCGAGATCACCTGTCGCATTATGCCGGTCCCCCAAAGCATTGTCACGATGTTAGCCATCTTTGATTCCCTGCAGGAGGCCAGCCAAGCTGTCTCGGACATCATCGCGGACGGGTTGATACCGGCCACGCTGGAGATGATGGACAACACGATGATCCAGGCCGTCGAGAAGAGCCTCAAGGCCGGCTACCCGCTCGATGCCGAGGCGGTGCTGATAATTGAACTCGACGGCCTGCAAGCGGCAATGGCCCAACAGGTGCAGAACATCAAGGCGGCCTGTCACCGCAACCGCGTTCGACGCTTTCAGGTTGCCCAGAATGAAGAGGAGCGCGACCTGTTATGGAAGGGCCGCAAGGGAGCCTTTGGCGCGGTCGTCAACATCGCCCCCAGCAAGCTGTGCACGGACATCGCGGTGCCCCGCACCGAACTGCCTGCCGTGTTGAAAGAAGTTATGGAGATTGGCCGCAAGTGGGGCATCCCGATTGGAAATGTCTTCCACGCCGGCGACGGCAACCTCCATCCTCAGGTGCTTTACGACCCGCGCGACGAGGACCAGGTCACGCGCGTGATGGCAATTGATGAAGAGATAACGCAACTGGCGATCGCCCGCGGCGGCGTCCTGACCGGGGAGCACGGGATTGGTTGCTCCAAGCGCAAGTATATGCCCCAGATGTTTACGCCGCAGGAAATGCTGGCAATGTGGCGGGTCAAAGACGCCTTTGACCCAGAATTCATTTGCAACCCCGGCAAAGTTCTGCCTGACAAGGATGATATTGAAGCGCCAGGTGAGCTGTTGCTGCCGGAGGGCAACTTCGCCAGCGCAGGCCCAGAGGTGGCGGTGCGCAATGAGCAGGGCTGGTTCCAGCCGCTAGACGAGGAGGCTGTCCAGAAGATTCTTGCTGTGGCCCATCGGGAGGGGCAACCGGTGGTCTTGCGTGGCGCAGGCACGAAGCTGGGGCCGATCCCCGAGGCAGCGCAGGTCGTCAGCACCCAGCGACTGAACCGCATCCTCGACTATGACCACGAAAACCTGACCATCACGGCGCAGTGCGGCGTTAACTTTGGGCAGATTGAGGAGGCAGTGTCCGCTCACGAGCACATGTTGCCCCTGCGACCCCGGTTTGCCGAGAGCTGCACGCTCGGCGGAGTAGTAGCATGTGGCGAAGCCGGTCCTCACCGGTTGCTGTACGGTGGGCCGCGTGATTTGGTCACTGGCATCAAGGCAGCTCTCCCCGACGGCAGCAGCCTGGGGGCAATCCTTCAGGTGACGCTGCGCACACGGCCGCGCCCGGAGGCCTTCCGCACGCTGGTGCTGTGGGTAGAGAATCCGCTGCAGACGCGGCCACTACTGGCCGAGCTTCTCGACTCCCCGCTGCACCCATCTGCCATCGAACTGCTAAACCCGGCGGCTTGCAGGCTGCTGGGGGACAACGATAACCAGTGGTGCTTGCTCATCGGCCTGGAGGGCTTCGAGGCGGACGTCGAGCAGATGACAGAGCAGCTCGGCTCAATGGCCTCCGAACGCGGTCTGGGGGCGTGGGATGAGCCGAATGATGACTATATGATGCTGTGGTCGCGGGTGACCGACCTCGACCCTGATAGCGTTGGCGCTCCGATGCTGAAGGCAAGCTGCCCACTGAGCGCCACGGTTGCCCTGGCGGCGGAGATAGCTGCCCTCGACGAGCAGGTGCCACTGCGGGCGGCTCCG
>JALGTI010000152.1 GCA_029821455.1 Candidatus Zipacnadia bacterium
GAGCTTCTGCACCAGGGCCAGGATGTGGCCCTCGTCTCAGACGCCGGTACGCCCCTCATCGCTGATCCAGGTGCTGAGCTGGTGCAGGCCTGCGCCAAAGCGGACATCCCGGTTGTTATCATCCCCGGGGCCAGTGCCGTCACTGCCGCTGTGGCCCTCGCGGGCTTCGGCGCTGATAGCTTCCTGTTCGCAGGCTACCCGCCGCGCAAAGACAGCGAACGGAGGCAATTCATCGAAGGCATCGCGTCTCAGCGGCATCCGGTTGTGCTCTACGAAGCTCCCCACCGCATCCAGAAGACCTTGCAGGAATTGGCTGAGACGCTTCCCGCCGAGCGGCAGGTTGCGGTGTGCCGGGAGCTGACCAAGCTGCACGAGGAGATCGTGCGCGGTACGGCGGCGGAGGTGGCTACTGCCTTCGAAGGCCGAGAGCCCAAGGGCGAGTTCACTATCGTCATCGCGCCCAGTAGTCAACCGCCAGCCGTTCCCTCTGTGGGTGATCCGGAAGCGGCGGCGAGGCTGCTGGCCACACTAGGGCTGAGTACCAAGGAGATTGCTGAGGTGCTGGCGGCTGCCACAGGCCTCAGCAAGAACGAGGCGTATCAGTTGGCGCTGCGGCAGCGGTGAATCACCTACCCCCTGTCCCCCTCCCTGAAGGGAGGAGGAATCCGGGTGCGTAGCCTTCAAGCATCGGCTGAGGCTCCTGGCCCATTGAACATCCCCGACAATAAGAGGATCCCCACCACGACCAGGACGATTCCGGTGCCCTTGGTCCACGTCAGCTTCTCCCCCAGGAACGCAAACGACAGGATTGCCAGGACTATCGGGTACGCCGAAGTAACCGGCACCACCCTGGAGGCCTCGTCAACCGCCAGGGCCAGATAGTAGGCCACCTGGCCCAGGATCGGTCCGATAACCGCGGCCAAGATCGCGAGTGTAACAGCCCACACCGGCGTAGCCGCCACTTCAGAGAAACGCCCAGTCAATAGCCCGTAAGCGATGAATACTCCGCCGATCACAACTGCCCGCAGAGATACAAGCGAAAGGGGCGAGGGAAACGCCCCTATCACATATTTGTCCAGCGTACTGCCTATGCCCCAGACGAGTATTGTAACAAGAGAGAGCATTATTCCTTGTGTGCTCATTTTCTGATCTCCTGCCATAAGCTAACGTCAACTATTGCATCCTGTGAACCACGTCGCGCAGCGCCGGCCATAGGTCACGATAGATGGCAAAGCGCTCAGCGTATCGTCTATGCGCCTCGCTGTCAGGCGTGTACCCAGTCTGCTCCCGCACCAGCACCCTGACTGCCTCCTCCACTGAATCATACACGCCGGCCGCTACGCCACCGAGCATCGCGCCCGCCTGGCAGCCGCTCTCTGTCACATTCAGCGTCACAACCTCTTTGCCTGTGATGTCGGCCTTCAACTGCAGCCACAGCGGGCTCCTGGAGCCTCCGCCGGTCGCGCGCAGTCGCTCAATCTTGACCCCAGCCGTGGCCAGCGATTCGATGTTCAACGCTAGCTCATAACAGAGACCCTCCAGCAGGCCCTTGATGAATGTCTGGCGGTCGCTGCCAAGGGTCAGGCCAACCATCGCGCCCTTGGCCAGCGGGTCCAGATGCGGTGTGCCCGAACCAGCCAGATATGGAATGAAATATAAGCGGGTCGGGCCATCGGGCAGGTCAGACAGGATCAGGTCATATACATCGCTGCCGTCGGCCTGGGCCTGCTGCAGCTCAGGCTGGCCGAACTGGTCACGGAACCACCGCAGCACCGCTCCACTGGTGTAGTTGAAGGCAATGCTCACATACATCCCGTCGTAGACATGGGGATAACAGCAGTAGTTGTGCCCTAGCATCTCCGGCGTCAGCACCGGCTCATCAAAGGCGACCGTGATGCACTCGACCGTGCCCATGCCATCCACCGCCAACCCCTCGGCTATCACGCCTGCTCCTAATGCATTCATCGGCTGGTCGTGGCCGCCTGCCACCACCAGACACCCACCCGGCAGGCCTACCTCATCCGCTGCCGCTGGGGACAGCTCGCCCACTACTTCACCAGACTGAATCGGTTCGGCAAACAGCTCACTGCTGACGCCAACCGCGTCCAGCATCTCGTCCGACCAGCACTTGTTCACCACCTCGAAGGCCATCGTGCGCCCGGCCAGCGACCAGTCCAGGCGCGGCTCCAACCCCAGCTTCAAGTGCACAATCTCCGGCCACAATAGATACTTCCAGGTGGCGCTATGAACGTCCGGTGTATTCTCCTTCAGCCACACTATCTTGTTGAGGGTGAAGCTGGGATGCGCCGGCATTCCCGTTATCTCGAAAACATGCTGAGCGCCGGGCATCTCGTGCCAGCGGGCCGCCTGCTGCACCGCCCGGGTGTCCGGCGAGACGATTGAGTTGTGCAGGAACTCGCCGTCCGCGCCTACAGGCGTGAATGTTTCACCCAGCGCCGAGATGCACAACGCGCGGACTGGATCCTGACCGGCCTGCTGAGCGGCCTGGGCGATAACCTCCCGGATTGCCGTCCATACCTCATCTGGCTGCAACTCAATCATATTCGGACCGGGATAGACCTCGGCATACTCCTGGTAAGCCTGGGAAAGCGGATGGCCTTCCTCATCAAAGACGACGGCCTTAGTGCCCGTCGAGCCAATGTCAAGACCCATCAGGGACACGGAATCACCTCCGGGGTTAGAGGCCCAGCCGCTCGCGCCACAGGTCACAGACGCTCTGCGTCTTGGCCGCCGCTATCCCCGTGTACTTTGCGGGATCGCGCAGAAGCTCGCGCTGCTGCGAGGTAAACTTCTCCAGGTAGGGCTGCAGCTTTTCGCTCTCCTCTAGCAGTTCCCCTAGCGGGCGGCCAGTGGCCTGGGCCTCCAGGGCCAGCTTGCGTATCGCCTCATGCGCATCCGGGTGCCCGTGAGCAGCCAGCAGAATGTAAGCCGGCTCAGCAGCAACCATTCCGCCCGTCAGGTCAAAGTTCTCCGCCATCCGCTCCTCGTCGGTCACCAGCTTCCCCATTATCCGCTGCATCCGCTGCACGGTTGAGACCAGCGCCACGATGATCTCAGGCAGGAAGCGTCCCGACGCCGAGTTGCTCAGGTCGCGCTGGTGCTCGCAGAGCTGGTCGGCATAGACGCTGACCATCCGTGGCACAAACGTCTTCCACATTGACTTGACATTCTCGAAGTTCCACGGATTGCGCTTGTGGGGCATCGTCGAGGAGCCGACCTGCTCGGCCTCAAACATCTCGCCCACCTCGGCTATCTCTGTGCGCTGCAGATGGCGCATGTCGTCGGCCAGGTCGGCCAGCACGCCAAATGTCGAGATGAGCGCGTGGATGAAGTCACACACCGGCTCCGGCTCTACGATCTGTGTGGAAGTGACGGAGGGTTCCAGGCCCAGCTTAGCCAGTACCTGGCGCTCGAACTCCACAGGGTCCTCGAAGAACAGGCTGGAAGCATTGTACGCGCCGACCGCCCCACTGATCTTGCCGCGCAGGCCGTCGGCGGCAGTCTGCACTGCTTCAATGCGTCTGCCCAGGCGGCTGACGTGCCCGCAAATAGCAAAGCCGAAGGTGATGGGCACCGCATGCTGGCCGTGCGTGCGGCCCATCTGAAGCGTATCCTTCTCCCGTAGGGCCAGGTCAATAAGTATCTGCTCCAATTCGAGCAGTTCGGGGATGATTACAGCGTGGGCGCAGGTCTTGAAGCGCCAGGCCATTGCTGTGTCAATCACATCAAAGCTCGTCAGCGACAGGTGGATGAAGGGCCTGGCTTGCTCGCTGACCTGGCTGCGCAGGACGTTGACCAGCGCGCGGATGTTGTGCTTGATGCGTACTTCCTCCTCAGCCACCGTCTCCGGCTGCACCCGCTCCGCCGCCACAGCGACTTCCTCGGCCACCTCCTGTGAGCAGACTCCGCGCTCGGCCAACACCTCAACCGCCGCCACCTCAACCTTCAGTTCCGAGGCCAGGCGCGCTCGCTCAGTTACGTACGGGGCGAGTAGTGCTTTAAGCTTCTCATCCTGCCCGTAGTAGCGAAAGTCGAGCGGTGATACACAGTCAAACACACTGATCTGCATAAGCCCACCTCGCGATTATTCCGCACTATTCTTTCTGAAGAGGCGCGAACTCAATCAGCAGCGCACCCTCAGGGTACTTGAGTTCTGCCAGACCAGGCGCTTCCTCCCGGTCCTGTGCATAGTGGGCGATGATGAGCCTTTCGCCCTGCAGGTGCGGCAACTGGATTTGCACTCCCGGTGTGTCACAAAACAGCAACGACCGCTCCTCATCACGGCCCAGTTCAATCACTGCATCCTGCGCCCACACTCGCAGCACCTCAGTCCCGTTCAGTGACACCACCATCGGTTCAGCAGTCACTGCCCGGCAGGTGATAATCGGAGCCGAGCCAGGCTCCAACAGCGAGTAGATATCGCCCTGGCTACGGCCTTGATGCAGCGTCACCTGCTGCGCTGTATTGGACGCATTGCCCACCAGCTTCAGCAACCAGCGCTTGGATTGCCCCGGCCCTAACCCGTCCAGCCCATACCAGATTACCGCTCCAGTCTCCGGCCCTCCGCCAAGTTCCAGCGCTCCGACCGCACTTGGACTGTTCTTCGCCAACTGTCCCGCCAGGGCCTCCAGATTCACGCCATGCAGCCGCAGAAGCCCTCGCTTCTGCCGGCAATCAATGACACCAGCGGATGGCCCGACCTCTTTCCCACCGGCTAGTTCTCCCAGCACGCGGTCAAGCTGCACATTCTGCGGCTGGCCCTGCCAGGACTGCGGGGATAGCGCCGGCAGCGGAGTATCTTGCCCTAGACTGAAATACGTGGCGCCTGCGCTCGCACCCTCAGAAACATCCAGGGCCAGGTCAGGCTTGCGAGGAAGCGCCGGAAGCGCCATCAAATTGCCCAGCATACACCAGGCCCCCAACTCATATACGCTGTCCTCCAGCATATCGTCTCGAACCCGATAGACATCCTGGCTGCCGAAGGCCACAGCAACCCGATGGCGCGCCGGGCCAATCAGCCGCTGAACGAAAATGCGCCCAGCCAGTGGTGCGATGCCCCAGCGGGTCGGGTCGCGGGCGATGTCAAAGTAGCCCAGCCCTCCGTCACCGGCCCGCGTGTCATAGGTGAACAGAATCAGAGCGTCTATGTCATTGAGCGCCCCGTAGCCGGCCGCCTGCAGCAGCCCCGTGGCCCGGTACGGGTTCGGCCAGCAGATATTCACCTCCCGGATCACCAGCGGTTTCCCAAAAACCCGGGGGCCACAGGCGCGCCGCAACAAAGCGTCCGGCGTATGATTATTCAGAGGGTTGGCCATTGAGACGAAAGCGGGGAGCTGCCAGTCATTGCTACGAAACATTGGATGGTCGAAGTAGTAGTTGCAGCCGATGGCATCAAGTTCAGCGGCGACCGCGAAAACGTCGGCCGGGTCAGTCGTGTCAGTGACGGCCAGGAGCGGAACCTTCACACCGAAGTCGCGCAGATGCTCCCGCATCGTAGCAAAGTAATCCCGGTGAACGCCGGTAATAAACCGCCTGACATCGGCCCTGCGCCCGGGCGAAGGCGGATAATCATCCGACACACCCGGCAATATCACCGTCCCCTCCTCAACGCTCTCCGCAGGACTCAACACCGTCTGACCGCCCCGTCCAGCGCTCCAGGCCCGGCGGAGGGCAGCCGTGTTCGAAAAGTACTGGCGCAGCCAGAAGTTCCACTTGCGCACCAGCTCCTGCCGATACGGCTGCAACAGCTCGCCCCACCTCTTCTGCGCGATGAACAGCCCGTTCTCATCACACAGTTCAACCATGCAGATGGTTGGATCATTGCAGTATTGCAGGTCAGTGTAGGGGTTGGTATGTTCGCAGAGCAGTTCGCGCGCGTACTGAAGCTGCAGTTCAATCAGGCGCTCAGCGAACACAGCGTACGGCTTCGCGCCTCGGCCAAGCCGCTCCCCCTGCGCCACTCCCTCATCCTCGTAAAAGGTGCGATAGCTCAGCAAGTCGAGATACACATAGATGCCCCGCTGCTTGAGGGCGTTGATCCAGTAGTCCAGACAGTCCAGTTTCTCTGCGTCTATGCGTGGCTTGAGGCCGGCTCGCTCCGGCGGCAGCAGGCCCTCAGGCCCGTCAAGATGGTGAAAGCGCACGAGGTTGAGGCCCGCTCGCGCCAGGCGGTCAGCGGTCACGTCAATTACTGCGTGCGGCACGAAAACTGCATCCTTGGCGATGTTCACGCCCCAGAATATCGCCCGCCGACCATTTTCGAAGTAGAAGTGACCATCGGTTCCCGCGAAGACGAAGCCTTCGCGCCCGGCCGGGGCCATCAGCGTGGGCGCAAAGTCCGCCAGGCAGGCATCAGGTAACTCGGACCCATTGACATCCAGCCGGGGCACAGAGTCCGGCACATCGAACCCCGCCGGCATCTGGTGTGCCGCGGCAGAAGCCGCTGCCGCCAGGGCCAGCAGTGCCATGCAGCCCCCCAGCCTCATCGTCCCTCACCGTCCGCTCCGGTCAGACTAGTCAGCGCCAGCCCTTTCTTCTGCAACTCCGGCAGCAGCAGCGGCAGCACCTCCTGGGTGATGTCCTCACCGTTGTGCAACAGGACTATGCTGCCTGGGGAGATATCGTGCAGCAGACCGCTGGCAACCTTGTTGGGATCATCCGTCGTGTAATCACAGATATTGCAGTCCCAGAATACCGTGGTAAAGCCCCACAGCGCAGCCGCGCTGCGCACGTTCTGATCATAGTGCCCGCCCGGTGGCCGGAACTTGGTGACGCAAACCCCACAGGCGCGGCGAATCGCCGCCCGGGTCCGAACCAGCTCCCGCTCAATCTCAAGCTGCTCGAAACCCCGCAGGTCGCGGTGCGTATACGAGTGGCAGGCGAGCTCGTGGCCGCGCGCGGCGATCTCGGCCGTCAACTCCGGATACTGATCCACCTGCTTCCCTACCAGAAAGAACGTTGCATGAGCGTGATACCGGTCTAGCAGGTCGAGAATCCACGCCGTCACGCGCGGATGCGGGCCGTCATCAAAAGTCAGGCCCACCGCCGAAGCATCCGGCCCGAGGCGATGGATGTCCCGCTCAAGTGAAGGCACCTCAAGGCCTGCTCTCTGACAGGCCCGCAGCAAGTCGGTCCGCAGCAGCGGCAGGTGAAGGCACCTCAAGGCCTGCTCTCTGACAGGCCCGCAGCAAGTCGGTCCGCAGCAGCGGCAGCCCCGGTGCATACGAAAAGGCACACTCGTAGGCGGCCAGGGCCGCTTGTGAATCGCCCACCTGTTCCAGCAGTCTTCCACGCAGGTGTTCGATAGCCAGCGGCGGCAACCGGAGCGTCAGCGCCCTCTGCAAGAACCCGTCGGTGGCCTCACGGGTCGCTCGTTCGGAGGGCGCAAGCGTCTGCTGGCCACGAGGCTACGACTGCGCCAGCGCTGGAGTAGGCGTCGGCGCGAAGCGTTTGGATGCCATCTGACACGCGCCGGGAATCCACCCGGGTGCTGAATGGCCGCACATTGCTAATCCCGCAGAACTTCCCACCCAGTAGCACCGCCACATAGCTGGCCGCCACCTCAGGCCCAAGCTGCACCTGTACCTGCATCAACCCGTGCACTACCGACCCCGGCGAGGGGCTGAGGATAGCTACTCCCCCCTGCGGGCGAGCCCGAGGCGACGGCGCTACCACTGCCACCTGAGCAACCTCCCCCCCGGTCCACCCAATAGCGCGTGTTCGTGGCGAACAGACAGGAGGGAACCGTGATGCCCAGCCGACCGGTGCTTGGCTTGGCCGCCTCAAGCGCTGACAGACCTTGCGCTACCTGCCCCTGGGCCAATAGTGAAGCCGCCAATACGTAGGCGGCCAGTTCATTATCAGGCTCCTGATCCAGCGCTGCCTGGGCCTCCTGCTGGCCCGAGGCATACAGCCCCGTCGCACACGAAGCATACGCCATTGCCGCTCGCAGAGAAGCGCGGCTTTCCAGCGGCAGAGCCACTACATAGCGGTAGGCCTGGAGCGCACCCTCGAAGTCACCGGCGAGGCAGCATGCCGCCCCCAGGCCCAGGTGAGCCGAGGGAAGCGTCGGCTTCAAGGCTACCGCATCCCGAAAGTCCTGCTCAGCCTCGTCGAGGCGGCCGGTCAGCAGCCTGGCCACACCTCGCCCCGCCAGAGCCACAGCACACTCGCCATCTTCAGCCAGGGCCGTCTCGAAGCACCGGATTCCCAGGTCAGGGCGGCCATCGCGAAGCCAGCGGCAGCCGTCCAGCAACTCAACTCCCGCCCCGGCGGGGGTCACATACGCCAGCGCCAGGCCCCATATCACCAGGCCCGGCGCCCACAATCTGAGCATTCTAATTCGCGCCACTGTGCCCAGGCTCACTCCTCGACCTCGCTCAGAACCACCTCTCCAGCCATTAATGTATGAGCATTGCCATCCTCGTCCTCAACCACCAGATGCCCCAACTCGTCAATTTCAACCGCAAGGCCCATTATCTGCCCCTCGGGAGCCTCAACTCCCACCCGCTTGCCCAGCGCTACATCAAGCGGGCGATAGGCCTCCACAATCGGCGCAGGGCCGGCCTCGACAAAGGCCGCGTACAATTCATCCAGCGACCGCAGCAACTCCACCAGCAGATCCTCCCTGTGCACCGCCTGCCCTGCTGCCTCCTCGATTGTGGTCAGCGGCCGGCCAACCCTTGCCTGCAGTTCCGTAGCCGGCCCCAACACGTTTATGCCAATGCCAACAGCCACTGCCCCAGAAGTCGCCTCTAGTAGCACACCGCCAACTTTCACGCCATCCAGCAGCAAGTCATTGGGCCACTTGGTGCGTGCTTCAATATCCGCCACTTGCTTTATCGCGGTCGCCGCGGCAACAGCACCAGCCAGTGACAGACACGCCTGTTCCTCAGCCGGCCACTCCGGACGCAGCAGCACCGACATCAAGAGAGAGCGGCCCGGCAAATCCTCCCAGCCGTGACCGCGCCGCCCGCGGCCGGCTGTCTGCGTGTCCGCGACCACCACAATGCCCTCCGCCACATCCCGGTCAGCCAGTCGCAGCGCCTCAGTGTTGGTGGAGCTAATCACCGGATGCAGGTCAATCTCCCGCCCGACTAGCGGGCTCCCCAGATTCATCCTCACTCCCAGCAAATCAAAGTCCATCCTTGCCTCCTACTTGCGACCGACAGCAACTGCCACGTCCTCAACGCTGATGATATCTCTGGTCGCCAACACGCGGCACTCAGCACGCTCGGCCGCAACGCTGTGCGTCCGAATGACTGCAATGGGTTCACCCACAGGCTCTCTGTCCTGACTGGCCCGGTAGACCAGCAGCCTCAGCCCAGGTACAACGCCAGCCTTCCTGCCCTCATCGAGCACGACCATCTCGCGCCCTGACCGCGCCTGGATGCCAGCTCGCACCGGCGGGAAGTCGAGCAGCCGCTCAGCCGCCTGCTGTGCCGCCGCCACCAGCGCCCGTTCCACGACCACATCGGTCGGCTGGCCAAGTTGACGAGCCGCTCGTCCCTTTGCCGCGAAGGAGGCCACGGCATCCCCTGATACCAGGTCCACCGTCTCTACAGACACAGAGACAGCAACACCGCCTTCGGCATCATGAATGCGGCACTCGTTCACAATCCCCGAGATGACCAGGTGAGCGCCCGTAAGGTGAGCGACCTGCTGCAGATGTCCCACCCCGAACGGCGGCTCCAGGGCTAGTTCGCGGCACAACCCCCGCACCAGGCGGCCTTCGACCAATTCCCAATCCCCAGCCTCGCTCAACGCCACGAACAGCGCATCGGCAGCGCGGCGACTCAGCATATGACCCTCATAGTCAGTGAGGTCGTTGAAGTTCAGAATCGCAACCGGCGTCTGCCACGCCTCGTCATCATTCGCCCAGACTGCACTAGCCGCAAGGGCAATCGCCAGGATCAGCGTTCTCACATCACTACCTCCATCCGATGGATCACCATAATACTTTCTCTCTCGGACAAGCTGATACCTGCCCTGCACTACACGAAAAAGCCCCGCCTGAACAGGCGAGGCTATCTCAACGCCATAAGCCACCAGGCTTATCTATCTGACCAGGTAGCCGGCGTCTGTCTTTTCGACCCTGCAGCCGCCCAACCCGGCCACTGCCTTTAGCGCAGAGACTGGCGACGCGCCATCACTGAAATCAGCCGTCACACGCTCGTTGCCCACACTGTCGGCGATTTCCACATCCAGCCGGCCAGCCGTCGCTACCTTCCGCAGCGCCTCTCGCAGAGGCACGCTGCGCAGCGCCAGGCGGATCTTGCCACCCGCGTCAACGCTCGGCGCAGGCTCAGTAAAGGCCGGCAACTCCGCATCCAACGAACTCTCAACGCCAGGCACATCCGTCCGCAACCGCACCGCTAGATGCTGAGTACCTGCCGACGACGAGATCACCCCAACCTTGAACTGCCGGCGCTGATTAGCCGCCAACGGGCCACTATAAACCGTGGTGCTCCCCACGACCATCAGAGCACCGCGCGGGGTTACTGTGAGCACAACATCTTGAAAGTCCACATTGGGCCGCACAGTGATAGTCACAGTCGCCCTGGTGCCTACTTGAGGATGCACCGGCGGCACTATCTGCAGGTCAATGCCACCGGGGACGGCAGCGCCGGGCGCCTTCCGGCTATCTGCCCCGGTCGCTGCAAAGGGCTGACGAGGTTGTCCTGCCATCCATGCACCGCGACCTGCTCCGGTCGGCACAAGCTTCGCTGATTCTGCCTCAGGGCCAGCAGACCCTACAGCCGCCCCCAATGGCGCTTCTTCCACCGCTTCTGCTGGCGCTGCTTCCGGTGTGGGAACGTCGCGCGCTTCTGCGCGGGCCCCAGGCCCAGGGCCTCGCACGGTCCGTTTGGGCGCCTCAGCAACCATTGTCGGCTCTTCATCAAGGGCGGGCGCTGCGGGTGGCTCCCCCTCAAATGCTGGAGCCAGCGCCTCCTCAGCAGCCACCTTTGGCGGGGGTGCGGGGGCTGTAGCGACCGCTCTGGGGTGCAAGACAGTCCGGCCCGGCTGCTCAAACATCAGGGGCGAGCGTATTGCAATGAGCGTAAAGGCAATCAGAAGGGTGGCGGCCGCGGCCAGGCTACCCACCACCTGCCACGAAAAGCGCCTGGGGCGTACACGGATTATCTCCGGCTCCGGTTGCTCCACCGCCTGGGCAACCGCTTCACTTATGCGCCGCACCAGCCCCCGTGGCGGCTCAACCACTTCCAGCGAGCGCAGGGCCGAGACGCTGCGCCGGAAGGCCTTGATCTCGGCGGCGCACGCCTCGCACGACTGCAGGTGCGCCTCCAGCGCACGCCACTCGTCCTCCGGAAGCGCATTCTCAATGAAATCCGTGAATTTGTCCCGCCAGTGTTGACAATCCATCTCTTCCGCCTCAGGCCCCGTAGGCCCTCGCCAGGCTCTGAGCTCCTTTTGTCTGAGTTTGACTAATAGGTCACTCAAAAAGTTCCAAATGAGCCGCCAAGACTTCCTTCAGTGCGTGCCGGGCTCTGTTCAGGCGCGACTTCACCGTGCCCAACGGCACCTGCAGAATGCTTGCTATCTCCTCGTATGAGAAGCCATTCAGGTCGTACAAAACCAAGATAGTGCGGTGTTCGACGGGAAGCTGACCCAGGGCATTGTGCACGAACTGCTGTCGCTGGTGCTGCTCAGCCGTGGCGGCCGGGTCATCAGTTGTATCAGGGAGCGGCCGTTCCTCCTCGTGCTCATCGCCTACAAAGGTCAGGCCCACCGCCCCTTGCGG
>JALGTI010000153.1 GCA_029821455.1 Candidatus Zipacnadia bacterium
TGCATTGGCGGCGTGGCAGCGGGTCGGAGGAGACGTCGAGGGACGTGAAAATCCAGAACTCCGCAACCGCTACATAAGCACCCGCCACTCTGACGCTGAAGCCCCCGACTAAGTCGGGGGCTTTCATTTTCCCTACGGTTCGCACCATCAAGGCGATGGGTCTGGGCTACCGGTTGCAAGCCTATTGCCGGCGCCTGCGTCGCAGCATCATGATTGCTGCGGGTAATCCCATCCCAACAAGCAGCACGGTCGCCGGTTCAGGTATAGCATCTACATCAAGCGTCACTCCGGCGTAAACGCGCCAGTCCCAATCCTCTGTGTAGCTGCCGGTGTACATGCGCCACGGCCACCACTCGACACCGTCTTCGACGAAGGCGCCAGGTGGATCGTAGGCGGTGCTGCCCCAAGTATCGCGGACGGCGAAGTACTCTTCATCGCCGGTCTCTATTCTGTATCCGTACGCCGCCACCGCATGCCCGGCTTCGTCACCTGGCACCTGACCGTACAGGCAAATGACCATCGGGCGGGCGGCGTCTATCTCGGCGACGAGATCGTCGAATTCGAAGCCCCCATACTCATAGTGCAGGCTGGTAGTCGCAGTGTAGCTTTCGCTTACTGGGGTCGTAGGGTCATCCCACGCGGCATAGTCCACAAGCCCGGTGGGTATGTAAGAGATCGCGGTGTCTCCCCCCACAGTGTGCATGAAGTCAGAGAGGCTCTGTGGGTCGTGGCCATCCCACGTTCGCCCGTCATCAATCCAATCTTGACTCGACACCATTGCCTTTGTGTCGGTGTTCCAGACCGACGCGTCGCCGTAAAAGAGGGTATTGTGATAGGGCAACTGATCCCAGTAGCCGATGATCATGCCGCCGGATGTGGGACCGCAACCGTAATAGTATCCAGTCCTGTAATCGGGGACACCAGACAGTACCTCGCTCGCGACTATATCCCCAACTGCCGGGACTGCACCCACAATCCAGGCGAGCAAGCACCACACTACCCATCCACGGCGCTTCACCGTACCATCACGCCCCCCCTAGGCCTTCATCATCCCCGCCTTCAGGCCCTGCAGCGGGAATGCCACCAAGCTTCGCGATAGTGTGTCTCTGGTGACTTAGCAGTATACTATCCTGCGACACCGGATGTCAATGGCCGCCATCCTGTGGCGCGGAGATGAGCTTCGCTGCAATTCGTTGCTGAGTCTAGCACGGACGCTCAAGTACGAGGAAGTATATCTGCACGGTTATGGCAGCCCGAGCGAAGCGCAGCAGGGCTTGTGCAAGCACTTTGAGTTCTATACAATCACCGGCACCTACACTGTTGTAAGCCGGGGCCTTCCGGCATCTTGCTCCTGACGGAGTCAAAGTAGCAGGTGAAAGACCATCGGGGGCATTGACACTGGAAGTCCATTCGCGGCCGCAAGGTGAAAGGACTGCGAAATTATTACCTGTTTCGCAGACACAGAACACTCGCAGTCCAGTTAGTTGGACTTTGCCTATTCCTCTGTCCTCGTCTCCTCATAATAATACTGCCGAAACTGCCCTGGTCGTTCTCGGTTGCGAACGACGCCGATCACGTGGGCACCGGAGCGATTGAGGGCACGCAGTGCCGCTGCCGCTGCCTGGCGCTTCGTGGTCCTGTCCGTAACCAGTATAACGCCGCCGACGCATGATGCTATCAGACTGGCTTCCGGCACAATGCCGGCCGGAGGAGTGTCAACAACCACAAAGTCCGCCATGCGCGACAGCTCCCCAAATGCCTCCCGGCCTCGTTTCGAGCCCAATATCGCCGCTGGATTTGCTGGGATGGTGCCGGCATGTAAGACTTGAAGCCCTTCAATATCTGTTGAGCGGATGACATCTTCTAACGAGACGTCTCCACCGATAACATCGGCCAGGCCAGGTCCTGAGCTCTCCGCGCCAAATACTTTGTGCAGCGCCGGGGTGCGCCAGTTGGCATCCACTAGCAGCACTTCGTTCCCGCTTTGGGCCATGGCGATCGCCAGGTTAGTCGCTGTGGTTGTTGACCCCCCGTCGTTGTCCGCAGCCGTAACAGATAGTACCTGACCGTCGTCGGCGCTCGCCAGGAAGCGAAGGTTAGTATAGATCATATGGATGCCGTCGCTGAATGGGGTACGGGCTGATTGGAGAAGTGCTGTAGCCGGCTGTGCAGCATCAACAGCAGGAATCTGACCGAGGACCGGGATGCGTAGGAGTCGTTCAAGCTCATTGACGTCAGCGAAGGTGTCGTCCAACTGGTCAAATAGCCCTGCAAAGATCAGACCCAAGATCACACCCAAGACTAGCCCTACTGCGTAGTACATAGGCTTATTCGGCTCCACTGGGGAAGTCGGCTCCGAAGCCGGTTGCAGAAGCTCGACCGTCCTGGGCTGCTGCGCTTTCGCGATCTGCAGCTCGTAGTACCGGGATTGAAGCATGTTGTACAGTGACTCGAGGATGCTTCGCTTGCGCTCCAGCCTGGCCAGTTCAGTCTGCTGACTGGGTAGTGTCTCTATTTCTTGGCTGTGCTCACCCTTAAGCCTCTCAAGCACATCCCTTCTGGCCTTTAGCCCGTGCAGGGTATACTCAAGTTCTGCACGCCGGCTCTCCAACTGTGAATAGACTGAGTTGACCTCTTCCTGGACTTCCTCAACAACCCTGCCCTGCTCGTTCTCAAGCAACTGCTTGAGGTTCTCTATTTGCTGGTCAAGCCTGCGTATCTCGGGTGCTTCTTCCGTGTATTCGGCCAGTTTGGCCACGCGCTCCACTTCCAACTGAGAAATCTGTCCACGGAGGGAGGTCCCCAAGGGATTGCGGGTTCTCTTCTCAACTTCAAGCATCGCAGGAGTCTTTGCCAGTTCGGCCTTTGTCCGCGCCAGTTGGGCTGTCAACTCCTTGATCTGAATGTCTATATTTTCAAGCTCGGCATCAACTGATAACACGCGGCCGAGCCGGACTCCGGCCCCCGCGTCGCTTTGGCGAGCCTCGGGAGGGTTCCTTTGCTTGAAGTCCTCGATAGCGCGCTCCTGAGCAGCCAATTGCTCGCGCATACTCGCCAGTTGTTCATCAACGAACTCGATAGCTCTTCCGGTCGCATAGGTGCCACTCTTTTCAGCTTCGGCTATGTAGACATCCGCAACCTCGTTGGCAATTCTCTGAGCGCGAAGGGGGTCAGCGTCAGTTGCGTTGATTGCAACCACATTGGAGTTTTGCGATTCCTCGACGATCCTTGCGGTAATCTTCTCCTGCAAGCCACGAACAGGCCCACCCAGCTCAAGATTGATTCTGACACGGTCAAGCACCGTCGCACTGGTGATTCGTCGCACCTGTAACTTTGGGTCTGACTGCTCTGTAGTCTGCGGAGGCGCAGGCATCCCGCGCTGCGTGGTCGCCCGCATTAGGGCAATGAGTGCGGTCGATCGATAAATGGGCGTCTGCACCTGTGCAGCCAGAGCGGCAGCGATGGCGACCGCTACCGTAACTTCTATGATAAGCCAGAAGCGGCGCCGCAGTGTGGTGAGGAAATCGCGCCGTAGCGTGGGGCTTTCTCTCACGTCCTCCATACGTGTGACTCCTGCCTTGTATATTGCCCGGATCAACGCTTTATCTGCCTATGCCCGCCAACGAGCAGACCACAACTTATCGCCTCTCGCCTGCCACTCAGCGCTTCAACGACCTATTGCTGACGCATCAGAGCTCGCCGGTTGCCCGGGCGCGTCACGCCTAGACTTCTCACTTCAGAATACGCGCTCGATCAAGCTGATAAGACTTAGAAGGCCTAAAGGATTGCGGCGATATTGATCCCAGAAGCCAAGTTCTTTGTCGCCCGGCACGTATATTAGATCCCCGGCCTGCAGCTCTACGTCGTCTTTGGTCTTCCCGCGGAAGAGCACGCCAGAAATGTTCAGCCTGCGCACTTCAACTTCCTCCTGCAATGGTTCGCCGCTTGACATGTCAGTACGCCTAACCAGGTAGCCAATCTTTCCCTTGCCCTCCCGTACAAGCACTCCGCCCGCCTCGATTAGCACTTGGCTCAGACGTGTTCCCTCTTCTATTCCGTAGAAACCGGGCCTGCTTATCTGCCCCAAAAGGGCTACCCGGTCCAGTTGCTTGGGAACCATTAGGATGTCTCCCGGCTGGAGTTGGATGTCGCGCAGCTTCTCGTCAGCTTGCCCCTCCAGAACAGCTTCCAAGTCAATGGGGGTGACAGTGCCGTCGAGGTGCAGTATGCGACTGTGCTTGGCATCTGCTTCCCCGGTTGGCCCCCCAGCCATAGCCAGCAAATCCCCCAGAGTGGCCAGAGGATCGTACGGGAAGCGGCCACCAGCGCCGACTTGCCCAAGTACCAAGACTGGCGCTATCTGCTCTGCCCTTCCAACAATCAGAGTATCGTTTGGCGCCAGCCCAATGTCGGTTTCCTCGCCGCTGTAAACGTTGCGTAAGTCCACCTCTTCGATAGTGCCATCGGTCCTGATAATCCGGCTGTCCTCCAGGTCTGCTCGCTCCGCAAATCCGCCGGCCTTGAGGATCAGGTCCAGGATGGTATCACGAGGCTCAATAATGACCCGACCAGACGACCTCACCTGACCAGCGATAGTGACCTGTTTGACGATGCGTTGGGGTACAAAGAGGAAGTCGCCTGGATTCATTGTCGTCCCTGCGCCCGGTTTGGCGTCCATTTCTTCGACCAAACTCAACGTAATGGGCTCAGCTCCCGTTTGGTACAGCACTGCCTGTGCAAGCTCCGCATCTGCCCTGGCCCCGCCGACCCTGGCCAGAACGTCTCTCACCAACATGCCCTCTTGAGGAACGTCAACTTGCCCAGGATTGGCAACCGCCCCCAGTACAAAGACCTTCGTGGGCCGAAAGCCAACTACATTCACAAAGACCTCGGGTTCGCGCAGGCGGTCCGCAAGGCTATCCTTGATCAGCTCGCAGAGCTCTTCAACGGTTAGGCCGGCCAAGTTGAGTTCGCCAGTGGTTGGATAGCTCGCGCGACCGTCAGGTCGAATGGTTAACTGTAAGGAGTATTCAGGGTGGTTCATCACCTGAATGCCGATGCTATCCCCGGCGCCTAGCCGATAAGGCACGGCATCCTCCGCATACAGAAGAGGCGTGGCCAACGCTATGGCAACGAGGGCGGTCCACGTCCCCATGAAATGTCTTCTCCTGAAGCAATTGCCTGGATTCTGCATAGGACGCTCCAATGTAGAAGAATTCACAGAGCACGCACCGGCTGTGCTGGGACCCCAAACACAAGTACGCCTGCCGGAATGTCTTTGACGACTACAGCTCCCATACCAGTCATTGCACCGGCCCCAATGCGCACCCCGGGCTTAACGAGGGTGCCTATTCCCAAGAATGCACCGGTCTCAATATGTGCGCCCCCCCCGAAAACACACCGTGGCCCCACGAAGCAGTCGTCTTCTATTATGCAATCGTGCTCCACTGTACATCCTGTGTTCAGGATGACATTGTGGCCGATGTTCGCCCCCGTATTCACGATTACGCCGGCCATGACCTGCACGCCTCGCCCCCAAGCGGCTACATTCTCCGAGATCTGAGCGCTGGGATGGACAGTCTGCGGGACCTCTAGTCCTGCAGCCAGTATGGCTTCAAACTTAGCCCGTCGAATCGCATTGCGGCCTATCGCAGGAACGATGCCATCCACTTCCAGCTCTTTCGTTATCCCGATAACGTCCTCTGGTGGAAGAATCCTGATGCCTTCAACACTTGCTCCTATGAGGTGCGGGTCCTCATCCACAAAGCATATTATATCAGTTTCAGGATAATGACGGAAGATGTCGAGGACTATGCGGCCATGTCCACCTGCCCCCCAAATCGCAATTCTGTGGCATTGTGATGAGTGCTTGCTACTGCCTGCCATAGCGTTCCCCTACCGATGCCACACAGCAAGTGTCCGTTTCTTCGCGCCGACACGTATGCTCATTGGCCTCGGAATTCGGCCACCTCCCCTTCGCGACCCGACACGCCCGAGCGTGTGAGTACACAAAGAATCGTCTTCAGAAAGATCATCGCATCCAGCCTTAGTGACCAGTTATCCACATACCATACATCCATCGCCAGCCGCCTATCCCACTCAAGCTCGTTGCGACCGTTCACCTGCGCCCAGCCCGTTATCCCAGGCATCGCTTCAAGGCGCCGCCTCTGAGTGGGGGTCCACCGTTCAAAGTACTCTACGGGCAAGGGCCTGGGCCCTATCATGCTCATGTCACCCCTAAGGACATTGTAAAGCTGTGGCAACTCATCAAGGCTGGTTGCCCGAAGGATCCTCCCAACACGAGTGATGCGAGTATCATTTTTCTCAATGGCAAGGCCGGCTCCGATCTGCTCTGCGCCCTTCACCATGGTGCGTAGTTTGTACAATGTAAACACCTTGCCATCCTTGCCTAATCGCTTACTAGCGTAAATAGGGCCGCCCTTGCTTTCCATTATCGCAGCCAGCCCCGCTATTATCATTATGGGCAAGGCCACGGAGAGACCCGCGGCCGCGATCACAATGTCGGCCACGCGTTTCAGATACGGTGCCAACGTTTTCATAGGTCAGCATGCCCCCGCAGCGCTCGCGACAAGGTCTCTGATAGGCTGCCATCCGGAGAGCTGCTTTATGAGCCCCACGAGCCTGGGCAAAGTCCGGTGCCGTCCGATGTTGTAGGCCGCTTCGTAGAACCCGCCTAAGCAGCGTCTGCCAAATGTCGGCAGACGACGCGGGATACGTAGCTTGTAGGGCAACACCTCGTATGTATGAATATAGAGCTGGCCCGACACTCCCTGGCTATTGAGCTGCGTAAAAGTCTTCTGTATCACGCTAGGCGGCAGGCACCGGAAATGCCGACCGCCGCTGACGACCCACCGCCTCCCCAGCCACAGGCCAGACGTTACTGGGAATTCGTATAGTTCGCCACCTAACTCCGCCAACCGGTGCAACCCTGGGCGGTATCCCGGCGAGTCATTTTCGGACCAGTACTTTGGGGACATACTACTGTCGTAAGTCAATCCCTCCGCTAGGAGCATGTCGAACGCCCATTTCTGGGTTGGCCCAAGTGAAAAATAGGGAGCACGGTATCCCCAGACCTTCTTCTGCGTTGAAGTGTATCCAGTGTGCGCCGCAGATCCTCGGCGAATTCCTGTTGTGACATGTCTGACACTGGCCTGTGATCCCAACCATGCGCCGCCACCTCATGGCCTGCGCTATCAATCTCGCAAATAGCGGCCGGGAAGGTCTCCGCGACGCGTCCGGTTACGAAAAACGTAGCCCTAATTGCCCACTCCTCAAACAGCGCGAGGAGTATTCCTATTCCTTCTACAACGTTACTGGTGGGCGGGATCTCTTCCGCGGCCATGTATCTCACCAGTAACTGGTGCCAATCTTCCACATCCACCGTCATTGCGTTAGTCATTGTCGTGCTCTTGACTATATTGGCAGTTGCCTGAATATCATCGGTCCCAGCCGCTTGGCCACTGGCATGGGCACCTTCGGCCAGACGCGGCTAAACAGCCGGTAGGCGCGGCTTTCCCGCTTCTCACCGACAGGAGCCTTCCCCCGCAGCACAACATATTGATAGTAAAGCTGTAAGGGTTCGGCGCCCCACTGCTCCTTGAACTTGTAAGGCCCTGAACCTACTCGGGACCGCCCAAAGTTGAGACGCCGACAGCCACGTTCGATAGCGTATTCCATCGCTCCCCAGTACAACAGATTGTTTGGACACGACCGGAAGTATCGCCTCAAGCTGGCTGCCCACGGAATCTCTAAGGTGTCTCGGTGAACGCAGCCTATCGCGGCACCGGCGATATCAGCCTGTTCCCAAACAGAGAAGACTGCCACTTGATCAGGAAAGACGTCGAATAGAATATCAAAAAAGCGGCGCCCATGCATCGGCGAACCGAGATCGCGGGTATTCTCAGCATAGACATCGTAGAAGACGGCGACATCTGCCAACCCGCCAACACGGAAGTCCAGTCCTGACTTCTGTGCCTTTCGTACCTGATTCCGAACTTTGCCCTTCAGCCTCTTCCAGAGCTTCTCGGAGCTTTCGTCAAGTTCGAGGATCAATGTCGCTCTGCTGGTGTCTGTTGGTAGGTCCGGCAAGCTCCAGCCAAGGTGCCTGAACTCCACAAAGCGTACGCGGAGGTCGGTGGCCAGGCTAGATGTAGCCGTGATAAGCAGCTCAGCGCTTTCTTGCGACGAGCAACATATACCCGCGTAGTCGGCGAGCGGAGCCGAGATTAGCCGCCTGCCGGCGAGCAGGCTAGTAGATAGGCCCAGCGGCAGCACACCAATCACACGGCCGTTCTGTAGAGCCGCTAGGTAGTGAGGCTCATGACCGTATGCTTGCTTGACCACCGTGCCCCAGCCGCTACGATGGAAGAAAGTGGAGTCCTCATGCCCTAAGACGAATTCATCCCA
>JALGTI010000154.1 GCA_029821455.1 Candidatus Zipacnadia bacterium
GTCAAGTACCGGGTCGGAGTGTAGTTCCCAGCCGATAAACCTGAACGGCTCCAGGCGAGGCTGCAGGCCACGCTGGGCCATCTGGTCGGCGATGTACTCGGCGGCACGGTGCTCGTTCTCAGTGCCGCAGAAGCGGATGCCGATGGTCTCGGATAGGTGTTTGACAATCGGAAGCGGGTCCATAGACGGCCTCCAGACTGGCGTTGCGGAGTATGGCGCATTGTTCGCCACATTCCAGGACCCTACCTGCACAAGCGAAAAAGGGCGCCTGGCTTAGGCGCCCTCGAATCAATTCGTTTGTGGTGCCGAAGGCCGGATTCGAACCGGCACGGCCCGAAGGCCACTGCCTCCTGAGGACAGCGTGTCTGCCAATTCCACCACTTCGGCAAGGCACTGCCTATGTCAAGACAGCCGGCGTATGATCTGGCGTCCCACAGAACGGACACCTCCAGGCCCGGTGGCCTGGAGGTGTCTGTCTGGCCTAGTTCGGACTTGCCCTGACAGCGGTCGGCTCGTTATTGGGGCGCGAGGGCAAACGCGCGCACAAAGTGAGCGTCCAGCCCGTTGAGCCGATGTCGCCATCCGTTGGTGGCCTTCGCATAGACGTGCAGATTGCAGGAGAAGGCGGCCTTCTCAGGGCACTTCGGTCCCAATAGCTCACTTCTTCGGAACTTGTGGCTGAAATTGCCATGGCCGTCACCGGTGTAGACGCCTGCCGATGCAGCAGAGACCTCGCCACCAGCAGACGACGCATTCATTATTCCCCGCACTATGCGGAATTGGAACCTCGCGCGGTTGTCGGGATGCGTGGCGTGGAAGCCGATTCTGACCTTCGCCGCTTCGTCCGCCTCTGGTTGTGCAGGGTCGTACAGCAGGAAGCCGCACTCGTCGGCAACCGTCGTGCTCCCGATTGCCGGCGCGTCAATGTCAGCTCCACAGCCCCGATTGTCAATGTGGACAGTGAAGGCAAAGCCTCCGGCGGCAGTGGGCACACCCGTGGTTGTGAGGATAGTGCCCCCAGGGGTCACCCCCGTTGGTACGATAAACCGGAAGGTCGAGCCAGAGGGCAATACCTTGGTGCCGCTCGAGTTGAAGACTTCCAGCCTTATGTCATACTTGCCGTCCGCCAGAGCAGTTGAATTCAGAAAGCCACTATAGATGTCGCCAAACCAGTCAGTTGTTGGCCACTCGGTTATGGCACCGGGGACGCTAGGCGCGTTGTGGGGCCTGAATTCGTAAAGGTTCATGCCATTGACGGTGTGGGGGCCGAGAGTGTAGACAGGGAACGTGACGACGCCGCCCTTTTTCTTGACATAGTGCACGCCGACCGGCGCGGTGAACTCAGCCCAGCGTGGAGCTCCCTTGCGCCTGTAAGTCCAGCGGTAGTATGTGATGGTTGGTGTGGGTATGCGCCCGTCATGGCCGTGGCGCAGTCCAAGACGCGCTCCGAAAGGCGCATTGGTCATTGCCAGTCCGCTTAGCGAGTCCGTGTAGTCCGTCAGGCCATTGGGCTTGATATTGTTGATGGTGGTGTCTCCGACAGCATAGGGCATGACCCAGTAGTCAACGCCCTGCGGGACCCGTGTTCCGGGCGTCTGGCGCGCGCCTATCTGGATCTTGTACCACCCGATGTTATTGTGTTCGCGGGACTCCGCCACTCTAAGATGCGGATCTGCCACGGCAGCAATGTAGTAGATCCCATGCTCAGTCTTTGCAGGTATGTGGGTAGTGAGACTGTACGTGGTCTGTTTGCCAGCCGCAATACTCTTCGTATTGCTGATCCTACCACCCAGCATCAGCATATCCTCGACAAAGTCCTCTTCTGTCAGCCCCTGATAGACGGGCTGGATCGCCGCCGCCATCGGGATGTCATCGTCCGAAGAGAAGACGATGTCTACATGGTAGGCCTTCGACGAAGGCCCCGTCGCTGTTCCCAGAGCTGTTAGTGCCCCCTTATTGAAGATGGTGATCTTCAGGGCAATGTCCTGGCCGGGTATCGCCCTGCTCGGGCCACTAATCGCGGCGGTCAGGTCCGGGCCCCGAACCAAGAGCAGCAGAGACGGGCGGGGTCCGACTAGTATTCGCCCGGGAGCCGGGGCCTGCGCAAAGCTAGCCTCCTGTGCCCAACAACCCAACGCCAGTATGCAGAAGACGAACCAGCTTACGACTACAACGCCATGTAGCTTACGCAAGGTCATCACTTCCTTCTGGTTCCAGATTCTCTGCCCGTGTGTTTCATCACGCGAGCTAGCATGACGTCGTACGGCACACGTCAATGCTACGCGCTTAGGTGTATATTCGACGCCCGCACACAATCTCCTGCCAGGCAAGAGCAAATCCAGTTGAATATTTTCGCATTGCGGCCGCCGCTACGCCATTGTCGCAAATCCCGCTAGCGGCTATAATGGGTTATCTAGATGCCAAAGGTCATCCTGCTCCCAGAAGATGTCGCGAACCGCATCGCCGCCGGCGAGGTGGTCGAGCGGCCTGCCAGCGTGGTCAAAGAGCTGGTGGAAAACAGCATTGACGCCGGGGCCAGCCGCATCGAGGTCAACCTGGAAGAGGGCGGCAAGAAGCTCATCGAGGTGACTGACGACGGCTGCGGGATGGGCGAGGAGGATGTGGTGATGGCGGTCCAGCGCTTTGCTACCTCGAAGATAGGCACAGCGGAGGACCTGGAGCAGATAGTCACGATGGGCTTTCGGGGGGAGGCGCTGCCCAGCATCGCAGCAGTCAGCCAGGTGCGCATCATAACCCGGCCTCACGACAGCCCGGAGGGCTATATGCTGCTGGTAGAGGGCGGGGAGGCCAACGACTTCCGGGCCATCGGCTGCCCGCCGGGGACTGCCGTGAGAGTCGGGAACCTGTTCTTCAACACCCCCGCCCGGCGCAAGTTCCTGGCAACTACCGCCACCGAGCGCGGTCACTGTCAGGAATGGGTCAGCCGCCTGGCGCTGGCCCGGCCCGACATTGCATTCAAACTGACCCACGACGGGACTGTGCTATTCACATCCGCCGGGACCGGAGATATGCCGTCGGTGTTGGCGGCCATCTACGGCAGCAGCAGCGCCCGGGAGTTTATCCCGCTCTCACTGGAGTCACGCGGCCTGCACATCAGTGGCTTCATCTCAGGGCCACGCCTGACCCGCAGCACCAAGCAGCACCAACTTTTCTTCGTCAACCGCCGCTTCGTGCGCTCCCGGATGCTCAGCCACGCGCTGGGCGAGGCCTATGGGATGCTGCTGCCGGCCGGCAAGAACCCGCTCTGCGCCATCTGTATTGACATTGAGCCAGCCGGCGTGGACCCCAATGTGCATCCGACCAAGATTGAGGTGCGCTTCCGCAGCCAGGGGGAGGTGCATAATCTGGTTCAGCAAGCAGCCAGCGAGGCGCTGGCGACGGCGGGCTTCCGCTCCCTCACCCAGCGACCCGAAGCACCCAAAGAGGGGCCGCGTGACTGGCTACCAGCGGGGCGGGTAGCAACGCCTGATGAGGAGCGCCGGGGTCGGATCCGGCGGCTAAGGCTTGGCCGCTCGCAAGATGTGGTGGATGAGCGAGAGGCAGGGCTGGGTGTATATGAGAGTGCGCCCCTGGCCAAGGAGGCCACAGGTCAACCGCAACTCGCCGACACGTCTGACCTGACCGGGCTTGAAGTGCGGGTGCTAGGGCAGCATGCCAATTGCTATATCGTGGCCCAACTCGGCGACGACCTGCTACTGATCAACCAGCACCGCGCGGCCGAGCGAGTGGCCTATGAAGCTCTGGAAGCCGGCGGTCAGGGCCCAGTGCGTCAGCTTTTGGTCGTGCCGGTGACTCTTGAGCTTTCACCAACGGAACTGGCTGCAGCCCAGCTCCATCGCGAGGCGCTGGAGGAACTGGGCTTTACTACCGAACCATTCGGCGGCACCAGTCTGCTAATCAGATCCGTTCCGGCGCTGCTGGCTGAGCGGCATGTGGAGGAGATGGTGCGCGGCCTGATTGAGGAGTTAGCTGAACATGGCTCTGCGCGGCCGCTGGAGCACAGCCAATTGCTGGCCAGCATCGCCTGCCACGGGGCACTGAAAGCGGGAGAGAGGCTGACGCAGGCGGAGATGGAGCGCCTGGTCGCGGACCTAGTGAAGACCCAGGCCCCCGCTGTCTGTCCCCACGGCGACCCAATTATCCTCACCATAGACGCCGAATTCCTCGATAAGCGCTTCGAACGGCGCTGAACAGCTATGGAAACCCAGGAGCGAATCCCTCTGTTGGTCATCTGCGGCCCTACCGCCACCGGCAAGACCGAGATGGCGGTGCGGGTGGCCGAGCGGGTTGGCGGTGAGATAGTCTCGGCCGACTCGATGCAGATATATCGCCACCTGGACATCGGCACCGCAAAACCCAGCCCTGACCAGCGCACGCGGGCCACATTTCATCTGTTGGACATCATTGAGCCAGATGAGCCGTACAATGTGGCCCTGTTCCAAAGGGATGCCCGGGCGGCCATCCAGGAGATTGCCGGGCGCGGGCGGCTGCCGATACTGTGTGGCGGGACGGGCCTGTATATCCGGGCGGTCATCCAGGGATTTGGCTTCCCTGCCGCTCAGCAGCCGGAAGCGCAGCGTGTGCGACGAGCGCTGCAAGCAGAGCTTGCAGAGATTGGCAATGAGGTGATGCACGAGCGGCTGGGCACTCTTGACCCCCAGGCCGCTGAGCGCATCCCGGTGGCTGACAGCAAGCGCATCATCCGCGCCCTCGAGGTCTACGAACTGACCGGACGCCCCATCTCAGAGCAGCAGCGCGTTGACGAGCAGCAGGCGGCGGACTATAATAAACTCTCCTTTGCGCTGACCTGCCCACGTCCAATGCTGTATGAGCGTATTGGCGCACGCGTGGAGCAGATGATGGAGCGCGGCTGGTTGGAGGAGGTCCGCGGCCTGCGCGACAGAGGCTACGACCTCTCTCTGCCTGCACTTCAGGCCATCGGCTATCGGCATTTGATGAAGTATCTGTCAGACGAGGGAGACCTTGGGGCAACCGTTGGGCTAATCAAACGCGACACGCGGAGGTTCGCCAAGCGGCAGTTGACATGGTTGCGGCGCGAACAGGACCTGACCTGGCTTCAGTGGCAGACCGCCGAGCAGTTTGAGGTGGCCCTGGCGACGATCCTTGCGGCGGTGGCGACAGTCCAGCCACGGAAGCCGGCGGCTAATGATAAGGGAGAGTGAGTCTGGGTGGCGACCGAGAAACCCAATGTACAGGACACATTTCTGAATGAGGCGCGGAAGGCAGGAAGGCCCCTCAGGGTGCTGTTGGGCAATGGGAAGGAACTGAGGGGCAAAGTGACGTCCTTCGACGCCTTCACCCTCACGCTTGCGACCAAGGGCATAGAGCTGCTGGTCTACAAGAGCGCCATCGCAGTCATCGCGCCCGATGAGGCTCCTACCGACGAATCCAAGCCTCCAGCCGCCGAGGCCCAGGCCTGAGGGCCAGGCTAGGGAGGATGTGAGTGCTGTGCGCTTCACCAAATTACACGGTCTGGGCAATGACTACATTTACATCAACGCTCTGGAGGAGGACCTGACAGGCTACGATCTGGCGGGCCTTGCGCAGGTGCTCAGTGACCGCAACTTCGGCATCGGCGGGGACGGCATCATTCTGGTGCTGCCTTCTGAGCAGGCCGACTTCCGCATGCGCATCTTCAACGCGGACGGCTCTGAGGCCGAGATGTGCGGCAACGGCATAAGAGCCTTTGCTAGGTATCTGTATGAGCACAGCCTGACCGACAAAACTGCCCTGGCGATAGAGACCGGAGCGGGAATCATGCGCCCGGAGTTGCAGGTGGATGATGACGAGGTCATCAGTGTTCGTGTTGATATGGGCGAGCCGCGCCTGAATCGCGCTGAGATCCCGATGCTGGGCGAGCCGGCCGACCAGCCCGTGCTCGAGGAGCCGTTCAGTGCCGCCGACCAGGAGTTCTTCATCACCTGCGTATCAATGGGTAACCCCCACTGTGTGATATTCGTCGAGGATGTGGACAACTACCCCGTGCGCGAAGTAGGACCAGCCGTAGAAAACCACGAGCTGTTCCCCAACCGCACGAACGTGGAGTTCGTCACCACAGTGGACCGCCATCACCTGCAGATGCGTGTGTGGGAGCGAGGCGCGGGCGAGACGCTGGCCTGCGGCACCGGCGCGTCGGCGAGCTGTGTCGCGGGAGTGCTGACCGGTCACACCAACCGCGTGGTGCAGGTGTCGCTGCTGGGTGGCGATCTGCAGATAGAATGGGTGGATGACAACCACGTGTTCCTGACCGGCCCGGCCGCCGAGGTCTTCAGCGGCGAGGTCAGTGAGGAACTACTCAAGTCGGCTAAGCTCTGAAGGACAGGCCCCAGCGCCTGTCCACGCCGCCGGAAGATAATCACTCAGGCGGCGTTTGTATATCTGGAAGGAGGTCTCAGCTTGGAACTGGCACAGCGGCTACAACGCATCCCGCCTTATCCGTTCCGTGAGATCGCTATGCTCAAGGCGAAGATGATAGAGGAGGGCCGCGAGCCGATTGACTTTGGCATCGGCGACCCGGATATGCCGACCCCTGACTTCATCATCAAGGCCCTCTACGAGGCAGCCAAGGACCCGGCGACCCACCCCTACGACGAGTCCGGCTTCGGCATCCCCGAATATAAGGAGGCCATCGCTGACTTCAGCAAACGACGCTTCGGGGTCGAGGTCAGCCCCGATGGGGAGATACAAAGCTGCATTGGCACCAAGGAAGCGCTTGCCCATATTGTCTGGGCCTACGTTGACCCCGGTGACATCGTGCTGGTGCCTGACCCGGCCTACTCGGTCTACAAGGTCCAGACCAGTTGGTGCGATGGAACGCCATTCCCGATGCCGCTGCTGGCTGAGAATGACTTCCTGCCGGACTTCGAGGCCATACCTAAGGATGTAGCCAGGGCTGCAAAGCTGATGTTCCTGAGCTACCCCAACAACCCGACAGGCGCAGTCGCGCCGCTGGAATTCCTGGAGGCGGCGGTCAGATTCGCCCACGACAATGAGCTTCTCATCGTCAACGATGCTGCCTATTGCGAGGTGGCCTTCGATGGCTATAACCCTCACAGTATCCTGGAAGTGGAGGGGGCCAAGCAGGTGGCCATCGAGATGCACTCGCTCTCAAAGACGTTCAATATGACCGGCTGGCGCGTTGGCTGGGCGATGGGCGGGGCCGAATATGTCGAGGGGCTTTCCAAGGCCAAGAGCAATGTGGACAGCGGCACCTTTATGGCGATCCAGCGGGCCGCCATCGCCGGGCTGCAGCGCTACGAAGAGTGGGTGGACACGATGCGCGGGGAGTACCAGCGGCGGCG